>JAAEPL010000237.1 GCA_024232675.1 Planctomycetaceae bacterium | reverse complement strand
ATTCGATATATCGAATGACATCTTGCGCGGCGGGTGCCAAACGCGGGTCGTCGGTCATGGCGAACGCTTCACAAATGGCGATTGCCACCAACCCGTGGTTGTATAGGCCGCCGTCGTCCTCGTAATAAGACAGACCTTCCGAGGACCGTGCTCCACTTTTCAACAGGTAGGCCAGACCGGCTTCTACCACTTCTTTGTAATCGCCTTCGACGTGGGTTTGGCCGGCACCGAGAAATACCAACAGCGACATGGCAGTCGCGGCTCGCGTTGAATTGCGGAAGTCGCCGGGATTGGGCGAGGCACGCTCTGCGGGATCTGGACCGACTCGATGGTCGAACGACCAGCTCCCATTCTTTAATTGATGTTTGGCAATCCAGTCCATCGCCAGCTTCACGGCGTTTTCACTGGCGTCGCTGCCACCATTCTTTCGCACGAGAGAGCGACGTGCCTGCGCGCTGCTGCGGCCCGTGATTTGACCAGCCGGACCTTGTGCCGCGCCTGAGAGGTCAAGGACTTGAGAGTCGATCGCATTCGATTCAATCGTTTCGGCAAGAGCTTGCGAAACAGTCTCCTCAACGAATTCCTCTTCGATTACCAAGTCTTCGACAACTTCTTCCAGCTCCGTCTCGTTAGTGTTTTCTGTCTCCAGATTTTCCAAGGTCTCTGAATCTTCGGGAGAATCAAAGCTCAGTTCATCCATCTCGGAGATATCTTCCGCTGCTTCGCCGGCGACCAAACCGACTTTCTGCTTGCCGGGGATGGTCCAATAAGCAAACGCCAAAGCAATGATCAGCAATGTATGAACGATAAAGCTCACCAACCAACTAGGCATGACGTTGAAGAGCAGGAACGTATTCCTGTTACGTTCCAAGCCCTCGTCTTCCGATGGGGTTTCCTGTTTAGGATCGTGTTCGCTCATGGGCTACCCATAAAAATGTGCTGTTTCAACATGCTGCGTTCCCGTTGCCACAAAGCTTCAGGTCAAAAGCTGGTTTAGGCCAAATGCAACGCAAAGTTGGCTGATTTCTGCTTCACAAGTAGAAGGTATTTAAATAACAACCAACTAGATATTCCTTCGTCTCTTAATTTTAGCATTTTGTAATGTCGGTCCAAGCAATAAGATTTTGGGAACAACCCGTTTCTCCCGGACTTCCCGACTTGAAAGGTCAGAAAATCGGTGAGAAGGCCATAAAACGACGATTATCCACTACTTTTTGTCCCCACTCATGACCTCCAAGCAAATTCAAACCATTCGAACCCGGGATGATCTTTTCCGGATGATTAGTCAAATTCGGCAGAAACGGTCGACAATCGGGTTCGTGCCGACGATGGGGGCACTTCACGAGGGTCATCTCAGCCTTGTTCGTGAGAGCAAGCAACAGTGTGATTTCACGGTCGTTTCAATTTTTGTTAACCCGACACAATTCTCCCCGGATGAGGATCTCGACCAATATCCACGTCCGCTCGATAATGACCTACAACTGCTTCAACAGGAAGGCGTCGACCTGGTTTTTTTACCGGATAACCAGGAGCTGTACCCAGCTGACTGTAGCACCTCCATCAAGCCGCCATTGGTCGCGGGTAAACTGGAGGGAGAAAGCCGCCCCACCCATTTCGCGGGCGTCGCAACCGTGGTCTTAAAACTCTTGAATTTAACCCAATGCGACATCGCTTATTTCGGACAAAAAGATTACCAACAGGTAAAGGTGGTTCAACATTTAGTCCGTGACTTGAATCACCCCAGCAAAATTGTGATGTGTCCAATTGCCAGAGCAGAAGATGGACTGGCGCTAAGCAGCCGCAATATTTATCTCAGTGCGGAGGAGAGGCAGATTGCTACGTGTTTAAACCGCACATTGCAGGAGACGATGCAAATGATTGCCGAGGGTGAAACCGACGGCCGCGCTATCATGGCTCACATGACCCAGGCGTTGATCGAAGGCGGTGTTACGGAAACGGATTATGCCGTCATTGCCGACGCGGAATCACTTGAGTTTTTGGAGCAGGTGAGCCGACCCGCCGTGTTGTTGGTGGCGGCCATGGTGGGTGAAACACGTTTAATTGACAATTGTCTAATTACGTAAATGGCTCGATAGATCCAGCGAGCTTTGATTGGCTCGCTGAGACGGGCAGTGAAGGTGATGAATCATGCAGCAAACTTTGTTTCTTGTTCCCCAGTCATGGCTGGAGGGACCGCTTTTGATCGCCTGGCTGGTGTTGGGAGGCGTCATCATGGCTGCTCTCGCGTTGCGCAAAGGACAGCCAGCCGACGCCTTCAGTTTTTTGCCAATTTATATCGTGGTGGCAGCGATTTTCTATTTCGTCGCACCTCGTGTCGGTATCACAGACATTAATCCAGCAGACCCCAACGGTCCGGAAATCAAAGTTGGTTTAGCGATCCGTGGCTACGGCGTGATGATGTTGGCTGGAATTTTTGCCGGCGTGGGATTGTCCGTTTATCGCGGGCAACGCCAAGGCTTTGATCCAGAGAAGATCATTACGCTGGCGTTTTGGATGTGCATTTGTGGCGTCATCGGTGCGCGACTTTTTTATGTCATTCAAAAACGTGATCAATTTAGCGGTTCGATCCCGGAGATGCTCGGCGAGATGATCAACATGACCCAGGGTGGGTTGGTGGTTTATGGCAGCTTGATTGGTGCTACTGCGGGCGGCGCGTTTTATTTGTGGTACTCGAAGATTCCCATGCTCCGCATGGCGGATATTGCGATGCCCGGAATGTTGGTCGGTTTAGCATTAGGGCGAATTGGTTGTTTGATGAATGGGTGTTGCTTTGGCGGTGTCTGCGACATCCCGCAAATTGCTCAACCCTTTCCGGCAGGCTCTCCTCCTTATCTACGGCAAATTGAAACGGGCGAGCTCTTGGGTATCCGTCCCGAGAAAACGTTGACAAGTGATGACTTGCCGATTCGTCCGGAGGCTGCCGAACGCTACGCAAAATCTATTCTTCCCGGTTCGCTCGCCGAGCAAGCGGGGGTCAGACCTGAGCAGTGGTACGCTATCGGATTTACGTCCAACCGACCCGATAAAGAGCTGCGTGCGATCAAGCAAAGAGGACTGACGATCGACTCATCCGTCGCGATCAGTCAGGGCGACCAATGGCACTCCGTTCCTTTTAACGATCTTCCAAGTCAATCATTAGGGGTTTACCCGACACAAATTTTGGCCGCCATTAACGCGGCCTTATTAGCGGCTTTGTTGTGGTGGTATTTCCCGTTTCGCAGACGGAATGGTCAGGTGTTCGCACTAGGAATCATCCTGTATTCCGTTACCCGGTTCTGTCTTGAGCTGATACGCCGTGACGAGGCAGGTCAGTTTGGTACCCAGTTAACCATTTCCCAATGGGTTAGTCTAATTGTGGTATTGGGAGGCGTCTTATTGTTTGTAGCCGGGCCTCGCAAGCAGCAGGACTCCTTAGAGCGCAGGGTAGCGGATCCTCGGGATCGATCTGCTGGGACAGCATAAAAGCCGGAAACCAGCGGTCAGTGGCGACCAACGGCGCGGTCTTTTTCGATATACTTGGGGCTCACGACATACACCGAAAACCCTTTTTGGGCCTTTTTCGTATAAAAAAGAACAAGTCCCAGTGGCGGGAATGCATCTCAAGTAGACAAAAACCGGTTAAAAACACCGGGGAGAACCTAGTTCAGGGAACTTTCTCACGAAAAAAGTCGTCTCACACATGAACGAAATCGGACATCCCAACGAAGAGACTCAATGGATCGAACGCTCGGTCTCTGGAGATGCTGAAGCGTTTGGCTGTCTTGTGACCAAATACCAAAACCGGCTGTTTAACAGCATGGTGCACTTTTTGCGCGATGAGACGGAGGCGGAAGACGTCGTTCAGGAGAGCTTCGTGCTTTCGTACACGCGACTTAACAAGTTTCGTGGAAACAGCTCATTTTACACGTGGCTTTACCGCATCGCAGTCAATACCGCGATCAGCCGCCAACGCAAAAAAAGACCGCGAGTTTCCGTTGATCGGGATCTCGGTGACGGAGGTAAAGGGATTGGCGGTGCCGGTCCGCAACCTGGAGATCGTTTGCAGGAAAATGAGCGGGCGGAACAATTGCATGCGGCACTCAACCGTTTGGGAGATGAGCATCGATTGATCTTGGTACTGCGTGAAATGGATGGTTTGAGTTACGAAGAGATTTCGGAAATCCTCGATACTCCGGTCGGTACAGTGCGTAGTCGCTTGCACCGAGCCAGAACACAATTAAAAGAAGAATTAGCGAGTTATTTCGAGAGTAAAAAATAGCAAAACGGATGCCACCACTTCCCAACAATTCGTTGGCGATCCGGGCCCTGAATTGAAAAGTAAATGAAATGTCCGACTTCTGGTCTAACGAACTCGTTACCGATTACCTAGATGACCGATTGAGTCCTGAGGAGAAAATGCGGGTGGACGAACACCTGCAGGCTAATCCCCAGGACCGAGGGTTGCTCGCGGAATATCAGGAAATGCAAAAGGCCTTGCGGGAAACGCCACGTTACGGATTGGATGACGAGTTTTCCAGCCGTGTGGTCCAGTCCATCAAAATGTCCGCAGGAATTGTTGAGCCCGGTGAAACCGTCGAGGTGCACCAAGCCGTTCGCTCGACAAAAAAATCAGCGCCGGCTCAATGGCGTTATACGGCTTCCATGATCGCATCTTTGGCGGCCATCCTGCTTTTGGCGTTTTTCTTGCTGCCAAGAGCCCAAGAAACGCATGACATGGCAAAAGCTGAGAACCAAGTTCCAACCGATCGTTTGCAAACAGACTCAGCAAGGTCCCTTGGCCAGGAAGTTATTGAGGCCGATAGTCCCCCAGCATCGCCAGATTTAGATTTGACGAAGGATCCTAGCGGGAGAGGCAGAGGGTTCGTACAAAGCGGTCGCGGGGAGAGATCCGATGGCTTTGGTGGCGGTGGCGGAGGTGGAGGTGGAGGTCTCCCATCTGAACCCGGCGCAGCAATGAAAACATGGGACCGACTGGAGATGGCCGGCGAAGATGACACGGGCACGTTCGGTGGTTCGACGCAAGACGAAGTGCTCGAAGAGGCAACAGCGGAAGAGCAATCCAAGTCCATGGGTCTCGCGGAAGGTTTGAGTGATGATCAATCTGAGGCTAGCCCTTCCCGGGAATCTCAATTGGTTTTGGTGAGATCATCGGAAGCCAATCTGGCGGTCATGGAGCGTTGGGGCAGCCAAGTTGCCAAGACCTTGAAAGCGGAAGCAGAAGTAGCCGAGGCGACTCCTCGACCATCAAACCGCAGGGCGGAAAATAAAATTGCGGGTGGCCGTGGCACAGGCCGCAAAGAAATTGAGTCCACGATGTCAAAAGAGAGCGGGCTGGGAAAAATCGCGGAGGGAGACGTGATTCAAGCGAGTCCCGCAGCAGGTGAGTCAGCACTTCCTGCATTAGCATTTGAGGTCGAAGCGACAGAAGAACAGCTTCAAAAGCTGCTTCAACTTATACAGGCAGAGAGGGTAACCTTGAATCAGGAAAGCCAAAAGTTATGGTTTGAGCAGTCGATGCAGGAAGAAGCCAACGCAAACCTTGGTGCCTTGGTAGGGAGAGCGGAGCAACAAGCTACTCTGTCGCTTAGTGAAAAGGCGGTCGCGCCCTTGAACGATATGGCGGGGGTGACTATCCGCCGCATTCGTTTGCGAGAGGCAAAGTCTTCATGGCAGGCCGAAGCGGAAGAATCCGGCGTAGGAGCGGGCACGGGAGAATCGGTTAAGAAGCAAAAACCCGAACAAGGTTTCCGTACGCAAAGATCAGCAAAGGCCCAATCCGATAAGCGAGCTACTGGTGAAATCGCGTCACCGGAGATACCAAGACAGCGTTACTTGCTGGTCGTTCAATTGACGCCAACCGATGCCGCTAAGCCACTGCCGGGTGACAAGGACGAATCTTCCCAAGCTCTGCCGTCGGGAAAATAGTCATCACCCGAAAACTCAAAAAGAAAAATAATTTAGCCTGGAACCGTTGCTTTTCCGGGTTCTGGGCTTGGAACGCAAGAAATTTTTTCTGCAAGTCTTTTCAGGCATTTTTGTGGCGGTAATCTGTTGGGTTCCCCTGCCAACATCCTTGAGGATCCGTTATGGATACAGCTGCCCAAACCGTTGCCGATGAATCGCAACTTTCTATCTCCAGCGAAGAACTAGATTCGATCGAAGCCCCTTCGCGACCCTTTATCGGAAGCTGGCAATCGCTTGTCAGTCAAACCAACTGGGAGAAAGGGAAGATCATCTTTGAGTGGCGGGAACAACTCCAGACAGAGCAGGTTTCACCCCGTCTATTTTCGGACCCCACATGGAGTCGCCTGGTGGGTGAGGTATCGCCTCAGCATGTAGGTCGTTTACGAAGAACCTGGGAAAAGTTCCACGCCGATTACAGCAGTTACGAAGGGCTTTACTGGAGTCATTTCTTTGCCGCATTGGAATGGAACGATGCTGAGATGTGGTTGGAAGGTGCCGTTCAAAATAAATGGTCTGTTTCCCAAATGCGACATCAGCGGTGGGAGACGATGGGCAAGGTCAAAGACGAGGAGCCGCTTTCGAATGTGGTGACAGACGTGGCCGAAGAAGGCTTGGGGGCAATTGCACCTGCCTCGCAGAGCGGCGAAACTGCTTATCAGGATGATCCATCCGCCATTCAGGGTCCTCTGCGAGAGGGGCCAGATTTTGGAGAAGAACCGAATGCGACTACCACGACAACTTCTGCCGAAGAATTGTCGGGAGGCTGGTCCGATCGAGTCGACTTAGAAGCAATCTTGGCAGATGTGACTGACGATATCGAGAAACCGTTTCGTGACTTGCGAGAAGCGATTATCTCGGCCAGGGATGATGATTGGAAATCGGTAAAACGGATCGATGTGATCGCACTTGTGAATGAATTAAAAATGTTGCTGCGAAAGCTTCCTAAGCCAGCGGCTGAAACAGAAACGAGCTGAAAAATGGGAATCAACGCGCCTTTAAATCGGAAACTCCGCATGGGCCTTGTGGGCGGTGGACAGGGTTCATTTATTGGGCGAGTCCATGCGACCGCCGCCGTCTTGGACAACCGAGCTGAGATATTTGCCGGCGCGTTGTCTTCGGATCCCGATCGCGCCAAAGCTTCGGCGGCCGATTACGATATTGATCCGGCACACGCTTACGGCAGTTATCAAGATTTGATTCATGCCCAAGCGGATTTGCCGGAAGATCAGCGCATTGATTTTATCTCCATTGCCACACCGAACCACACGCATTTCGAAATCGCAAAGGCTGCGGTAACGGCCGGTATTAATGTGATCTGCGATAAACCTCTAACCTTTGACCTCGCGCAAGCCGAGGAATTGGCGGAGGCCGTTGAGGCATCCGGTGTGGTATTTGCGGTCACCCATAATTACACGGGTTATCCTCTGGTGCGGCAGGCACGCGAGATGATCCTGGCAGGCGAGTTCGGCGAAATTCAAGCGATTCGGGCTTCCTACATTCAGGGCTGGTTGCGAACCCGTCTAGAGGCGGAGGAACAAAAGCAAGCCGCTTGGCGAACCGACCCGAAACGCAGCGGCGTGGCCGGTTGTTTTGGAGACATCGCCACGCATGCATTCAACTTAACACGATACATGACAGGTTTGCTTCCCGAGCGCATCTGCTGTCAGCTGCGAACGTTTGAAGAAGGCCGGGAGTTGGATGATTACGGAACGGCCATGATCCAATTTGCCGAAGGTGCTTTGGGAACGGTGACCGCTTCGCAAATTAGTCACGGTCGCGAGAATGACATGGCCATCGAGATCGACGGTACGAAAGCCTCGCTGGTTTGGCGGCAGGAAAATCCCAATGAAATGGTGGTTCGGCGGAACGGACAGCCGCACCAAATTTACACGCGGGACCCCAACGCGACATTTATGAACGAGTCGGGTGCGGCCGCTTGTCGCCTCCCCTCCGGGCATCCAGAAGCGTTCTTTGAAGCCTTCGCTAACATCTATCGATCGGCCTATGACGCGATGTGCCAACGGGCGGCTGGGGAGCCGTTCGCCAAGGTCGATACGATCTACCCCAATGTTAGCGATGGAGTGGAGGGCATGTATTTCATTCAGCAAAGCGTGGCCAGCAGCCAGGCGGATGGTCAGTGGCTGCCGTTGAAGCACTCCCGCGCCCGTCGCTGACGAGCCGCAAGGCAACGAATATTCGTTCAAAGTGGCATCGCTGTCGGGATATAAACTGGTGACTCTGCGGGGCTTCCCGCTACTTTTTGGAGGGCAATTGACCTACAATTAGGGTTCGAGTTTTTGTCTATCCACTGCACGGACCCAAGTCTATGGACCTCAATATCTTCGTTGTTGCCGGCCTGTTATTCCTGATTCTCATGTTTCTGGTCGTCTTCGCGGTTTTCATGTCGTATTTCCGCTGGTGGATCCAGTCCGTTTTAACGGGCGCGGGAATCACGTTTTTCGATCTACTGGGGATGACGTTTCGGAAGGTGAAGCCCAGCGTTATTGTTCCGACCAAGATCATGGCAACACAGGCAGGCATAGAAGATCCTGAATTGACCGCCAAAGCACTCGAGGCTCACTACTTGGCCGGTGGCAATGTGCCGATGGTCATTCGTGCATTGATTGCCGCCCGCAAGGCAAAGACGATTGCACTCAGTTTTCGTGAAGCAACGGCCATTGATCTTGCTGGACGAAATGTGTTGGAAGCAGTTCAGACGAGCGTCTATCCACGGGTGATTGATTGCCCCGCCAAAGGTGCAGCGAGACAAAGCCTGGATGCCGTGGCCAAAGATGGAATTCAATTAAAAGTCAAAGCGCGTGTGACCGTGCGTTCTAATCTGCAGCAACTGATTGGTGGTGCCACGGAAGAGACGATCATTGCTCGTGTCGGGGAAGGGATCGTAAGTGCCATTGGATCTTCACAGGATCACAAAGCGGTATTGGAAAACCCGGACGTTATTTCTAAAGCAGTTTTGGCTCGCCGTTTGGATTCTCAAACGGCGTTTGAGATTGTTTCGATCGATATTGCAGACATTGATGTGGGTGAAAATATCGGTGCTCGCTTGAAAGCCGATCAAGCGGAAGCGGACACCCGAGTTGCCCGCGCTCGCGCCGAAGGTAAGCGAACGATGGCGGTTGCTAAAGAGCAAGAGAACCAAGCTGAAATTGAGAAGAGCCGAGCAAAATTGGTCGAACTTCAAGCCGAAGTTCCGAAGGCAATGGCGGCCAGTTTCCGCAGCGGGAAACTTGGTATTTTGGATTACTATAAATTGCGAAATGTTCAGGCGGATACGGACATGCGAACCTCCATTGCCGACGCGGGTGCCGCAAGATCTAAAGTCACGACTTCCTAATGGGGGCAGAGTATGGCACGCGATATTGAAGAATTCCTGAAGATGGCCGCCCAACGGCGGCAGCAGCAGCGTCAGAAAAGCAGTCGAGGGAATGCTGCGCCGACGACCAATAAGCCGCCCCCGGCAGATGCCTCACGCAGAGTCTCTACAACCTCTCGCCCACCGCTGAACCAGCAAACATCGGCCGACCCGATTATCGTTCTGGGCAGCAAAGACCGCGTCTCAACTCAGACAGATCCCTATAACCAATCGATCTCCGAGTATGTGCAATCGCATATGGATACCACGGATGTGACGGAGCAGGCTGAACAACTCGGTGACGAGGTGGCTCTTGCTGACGACAAGATGGACGCTCGGTTGCAAAGTACCTTTGATCATCAAATTGGCAGCTTGAAATCTGCTGCCAGCGATTCCGCATTTGCCACCACGACCACGGCCACGGCCCAAAGAGTCAGCCCCATTGCCGATGAGTTGCTCGATATGCTGAGCAGTCCCAAGAGTATCCGCCAGGCAATCCTGCTTAACGAAATCTTGCAACGACCTAAGTTCGATTAACAGACAATGGGTAACAACGTGGGGAAGTGTCGGCGCGCGAAAAACGGGCAGCTCGAAGAATCGTGCTGCCCGCTCAACAGTCAAAGTTGAAGCTTTCGCAATAGCCTACCAGCGACGGATACGGATACCAGCGAAGAAGTCGTTCGAGACTAACTTGACATTGTTTAATCCTTCGCCCAAGTACTCAACGTTTTGGTCATCAGTTGCGAAGTAGCGGTACTCGAAGAACAGGTCAGCACGTTGGCTGACGCGAGCCGATACACCAAAGATACCTTGGTAAGCGAACGATGAACCGTTCACATCGATTTCTGATCCACCTGCTGAGATGTAGTTCAGGTTGGTGAAAGCCAAACCGCCACCGACACCGATGTAACCGTTGATGCGTCCGTTTGGATTCAAGTCAACCAACAGGTTGGGGATGAAAGAGTAGATGTCACCTTTGCCGGTGGCAGGTTCGCCAAAACTGCCCGCACCTGGGACTGTCTGGGAATAGTAATCAGCTTGAGTACGACGCCAAGTGACATCGAATTCGCCACGAAAACGTCGGCCGATTGAGCGACCAATCGCACCACCGACACCCCATTCGTCACCGGTACCGAAGAAGGATGAACCGACATCATCATTCAATTGGAAGTCTTTGAAATCGGAAGCTCCGCCGTAAAGCGAGATGTACTTGGTGGGGCAGCAGGGATCATAAAGGTGACCGCGAAGTCCACCACCGATACCACAGCCGTTGCCGATGCCGCAACCGTTACCGATGCCGCAACCTGCTCCATCGCAAGCGTTACCATCGCAAGCGTTACCATCGCAACCATTACTATCGCATCCATTGGTTGCGACTTGAGCGGCTGCAGCTTGGTTGTTGTAACCAACGTTCTGCGTGTTCGTGATTGGGGCAGTAGTGCCTCGGTAGACTCCTGCTTGAGCCTGTTGCGGTGATACAACGGGTACACCGGCTTGTTGCGGGTTGTAATACTGTTGCCCAAAGGCCACAGGGGCGAAACAAATCGCGGCAACCGCGAAATACATAGAGATGCGGATTTTCATAACAACTGCTCTCGACTGTTTGAGATTGATTTACACTGGGTCATTTGTAAGCCGGCTCGAGGCAAAATCCTTTTTGCTCTGACAAGCCTGACTTGACGGAATATCGTCAAACCCAGTAACAGTGGATTAACCTGCACCCCACTTAAACCAAGGTTTTCTACGAAAAAACCGATATACCTGTCCAAAAGGGGGCGTCAAAATTGTTTCAATTTAACGAGGCTGCAAAGTCTGCCAGACTGCAAGCACTTTTTCGAACATACAAGTTGCCGCAATCCTGTCGGTTGCAGAGGTAGTTGTCGCGGGGTAGAAAAGTCCATTTGTTCTGCATATTCAAAGTGTTATGACTGATATGAATTCCTCGGAAATTCACCCCTCAAAAACTCGCATTGGCTGGGTCGGAACCGGTGTGATGGGGGCCTCCATGGCCGGGCATCTGCAACGGGCCGGTTATGCGATGAATGTCTATAATCGCACACCAGAGAAGGCGCAAAGGCTCGTAGATCAAGGGGCTGTTTGGTGCGCCACACCACAAGCAGTGGCCTCTGCAAGTGACGTGATCTTCACCATCGTGGGCTATCCCCATGACGTTCAAGAGGTGATTTTGGCTGAACAGGGAGTTCTCAAGGGCTGCCGTCCAGGAAGTGTCATTGTTGATATGACGACGAGTCGCCCGTCGTTGGCCGCTCAGATTCACGCCCAAGCGATCGCCCAAGGGGTGCTTGCCATCGATGCACCCGTATCGGGAGGCGATGTGGGTGCTCGCAACGGCAGCCTGTCGATTATGATTGGCGGTGACGAGGCGGCCGTGAACTCGCTCAAGCCGATTTGGGATCTAATGGGGAATACTTGGGTCTATCAAGGATCCGCAGGGTCGGGCCAGCATACGAAAATGGTCAATCAGATTCTCATTGCCAGTGGTATGGTCGGAGTCTGCGAAGCATTATTGTACGGGCATCGAGCGGGACTTGATTTGGCGACCGTGCTGAAATCGGTAGGCAGCGGGGCGGCGGGCAGTTGGTCGCTTTCCAATCTTGCCCCACGCATAATAAAGAACGACTTTGAGCCCGGATTTTATGTAGAACACTTTATTAAGGACATGGGAATCGCCATCCAAGAGTCCGATCGTATGGGATTGGCCCTGCCCGGCTTGTCCTTGGCTCGCCAATTGTACAACGCGGTTGCCAGTCAGGGTCACGGCCGCTCTGGCACACAAGCGTTGCAGTTAGCCGTGTCATCGTTATCCGGTTTAGACTGGGAAGAGCGTTGTAAAGACAACTCGAATGAAATGCTGCCATGACCGCCAATCACGTTGACACTAGTGTGAGCTTCGATCCGCTCGCAATTCGACCGGATTTTCCAATCCTTGCCCAAGAAATCCATCGGCAAAAACCGCTGATCTACTTGGATAACGCAGCGTCCTCCCAGCACCCACTCGCCGTTTTAAAGGCGATGGACCACTGTTACGAAACCACTTATGCCAATGTGCACCGAGGTACTCATTGGCTCAGCGAGGAGGCATCCGGGCTCTACGAGAGCGCGCGATTGTCGGTGCAGAATTTTATCGGAGCGGCGGCAGACTGTGAGGTGATCTTTACGGCAGGCACGACCGCTGGGATCAACGCGGTGGCTCGCAGTTGGGGTGATGCGCATGTCCAAAATGGAGATGAGATCTTACTGACGCTGATGGAGCATCATTCGAACATTGTGCCGTGGCAACAGTTGGCTGAGCGAACTGGCGCCAAAGTGCGGTGGGTCGCGATTACAGAAGACGGGCAACTCGACCAAGACGACTTCGCAGCCAAGCTGAACGAACGAACCAAGATGGTCGGCCTGACTGCTGTATCCAATACGCTGGGCACGATAAACCCTGTGAAGCATTTAGTGGAATTGGCCCACGCCGCGGGCGCCTTGGTGATGGTGGATGCGGCTCAACACGTACCGCATGCCACAATCGATGTCGTTGATTGGGACGCGGATTTCGCAACCTTCAGCGGACACAAGATGCTGGGACCAACGGGAATTGGCGTGCTTTACGGAAAACGCGAGCTCTTAGAAAAGATGCCTCCCTTCTTAGGAGGCGGAAGCATGATCAAGCAGGTTACCACGCAAGGATTTACATGGGGCGATCTTCCCGCCCGCTTCGAAGCAGGGACACCGCCTATTGTCGAGGCCATTGGCGTGGCGGCTGCTATCGAATATCTAAAGCCGATCGGATTGGATCGCATTGCGGCTCACGAGACGCATCTTGCGGCGGTCGCGCAAGCCGAACTTGATAAGATCGACGGACTGCATGTGCTGGGCCCCGACCCACAATTAAAATGCGGAATTGTCAGTTTCGTAGTCGAAGGTGTCTCTGCACAGGACATCTCCGTCTTGCTGGATTTGCAAGGCGTCGCGGTACGAGCTGGACACCATTGTACGATGCCGCTGCATGACCACCTCGGTATTTCGGCTAGTTGTCGAGCTAGTTTTTATCTTTACAACACGGAAGAAGAAGCCAGGCACTTCGCCGATTCCCTCGCCACCATTCTGCCGAAATTACGTTAGTGCATAACGTTCGCTAATCTTGTTTGACATTTCGGGTTAGGGAAATCGCTCAAGTCGACGAGTAGCAAGCAAGCATTGGTGGGTGAATAGAAAACTACATTGACCCATTTCGGCTGCTTTGTAACACTTGGATTTATTGGTTAACGAAACCGAACTAATTTGAGTGCCAGCGGATGTTGTCACAACTTGTCCAAAACTTGAATTTGGAACCGGCCACGATACAACGGCTGCGTTGCAACATCGCTTCTCGTGTCATGAGAGAGTCGTCTTCTTTACGGGACATTAATTTCACGACGATCAATACGCGTGACCTGTTCGAACTGTTTTGCTGTTACGACGAACACTTTTTTGAAGGGCGGTTGGCCCCTATTTTCGAGAGCAAGAACTGCCAGCTCAACTTTCGCCTCTCTAGCCGAATGACGAGCACAGGGGGCATGACCACTTATCGACGTCGTGCGAAGAGTAGGTTACCGGTCAGGCAGCGGTTGGTCGAACGTCAATTTGAGATAGCCGTTTCTTCGACGTTACTTTTCAATACCGACTTTGAGGCACGTCAGGTTAAGGTTGGTGGGTTGGTGACGGATCATCGATTGGATGCGTTGCAACGCATCTTTGAACATGAGCTCATCCATTTGTTGGAAATGGTTCTGTGGGAGGACTCCAGTTGCGCTAAACAGCGTTTCAAGGGGATCGTGCATCGTTTGTTTGGGCATGTTGAATCCCACCATCAAATGCTGACACCCAGCGAGTCAGCGCGGGCTGAGATGGGAATTGCCATCGGTGACAAGGTGAGTTTCGATCACCGCGGTCGCCTGATGACAGGTTTTGTGAACGGCATTAATCGTCGCGCTACCGTTTTGGTGCCCGATAAAAACACAGGCGAACTGTTTGATGATAATCGTCGGTACCAGCGTTATTATGTACCGCTGGAACGATTGAAACCTGTCCACCGGAAGGTCGCAGGATAAAAAAAGCCCGGTCGTTAGACCGAGCTCTTCTATTGCTTTGCGAATCGTTTTCTATCGTGGTTTTAGAAAGGCGATACTGCAGGTGGGATGATGGGTGGTTGGATTGGACGAGGGTTGTTATTGCTGTTGTTGAATGCTTCCGTGAGCACCCATGCACCCAAAGCCGCTCCAACAATGCCGCCCCAATCTCCCATGCCGGCGCCGTAAGCACCGCCGCCACCACCGTATCCGCCACCACACCCGGTGTTGCAACCCGTGGCACAGCTGGAACAGATATCTTCTACGGGTAGTGGCTCTTCATAGACCACTTCTTCGACGACTTCGCGACAGCACTGGTCAGCGTAAACCAATTGCTCTTGTACGATGCCGCAATCGATGGCGGGTGCCAAGCATACGTCTAGCCGGCGACACCAACGATGGAAAAGTTGTCCGTTTCCGAACGAGGCTTGGTAGATGTTGGATTGATCTTCTGTCAGAGCGTCTTGCCAAGCAATCGCTTCGAAGCTGATCGCTGCCATACCGTGAGGGCCTGTCGCAACAAGGTCATAAACACCAGGCTCAAAGTCCTTGACCGCGAAGCTGCCGTCTTCAGCAATTTCGATTTCCACTGAAACGTTGTCGCTGTTGGTCAGTTGTGCGGATGTGCCTGTGAACGAAAGTGCTTGACTCAATTTCTGTGGCAGAGCGATCAAGCGTCCTTCCAGCACACCAGCTTTGGTGATTTGGATTCGGTTACCGCCCTCAATCGCTGACAATTCCATGGCGTCCAAATCTTCGTTTGGATTCAGTGCTACGGAAGAACCAGGTCGATTCGTTTCCATGAACTTAGTGATGTTTTCAAAGGTCGGAGCAATCGCTGCTGTGTGCATTGAGATCACTTGGTCTCCGGCACCGACGACACCCGTTGTAACCCAAGTTCCATGAGCGACAAAACCGTTCGAGCCGGAAGCAACGAAAGTGTAAGGGCCGGATTCTAGACCTGTGACTTCAAAGTAACCATTGCCGTCTGTGATGGCATTCTGTGCGACACTGCCGTTGCGAATGAAGAATACCTTCATTGATTTCGCTGCGGAATCAAATTTCACAACTTGACCGGTCAACTTGCCGTTCTCGTCTGCTACCAGTAGGTGGCTTCTGTCGGCTGGTATGGCACTCGCGTGGCTATTGCCAACACGCATCAATTGGTCGGTAAGGGTCTTTGCTGGGACTGTGTCCGTCAGCATGTTTTGTGCGTAGGTCAAAACAGTGGCGAACGCGGGCAATGCCAGAATTACGGCACAGATGAGTAGAAATTTCTTCATGGCGGGGTATCTCGTTGTAGATCTTTCGAGCATGATCCCAAAAAGCCAGAAGCTTTACTTCTGGCAATCTAGGCAGTTCAGTGGGGATTGTATACATAAAACGGAATCGTCGCATCATCGTAATGCTGGGATTCTCAAGTTTTACGTAAAATTAATATTTAAAACCGGTAGCGGTACTTTGCCGTATTTGTGGGAGCGGCTTGTGCGTTGTTGCCGGATGCGGCACGTGTGGACGGACGTTTCGCCGAAGCCGTTGCCCGCGGGATGCGATGGCTGGCGGTGTATCGACTGGTGCGGGCCGTACGAGGTGCTGCCTTGGCGACCGTAGGAGTACCGTTGTTGGAGTTTGCACATCCACACCCGTTGTTCTGTGGGTAAACCATTCGCACTGTTGAGGTGCCATCCGGTTTGCGAATCGTAACGCGGAACCTCAGGCCACCATTGTTGCCGCAGCAGCCGTT
>JAAEPL010000236.1 GCA_024232675.1 Planctomycetaceae bacterium | reverse complement strand
GTCGGGGAAGATCAACAACGTATCCACGCACTGGACGAGCCGATGCTACGATTGGATACGCAACAACGTTTTCATGACGTGAATTCGACGATCGATGCGTGGGACCCAGGCATCGATATTTCGGCTCAACGATCGGCCTAGAAAGATTATTATCACGCGACAGACGATGGCGGCATCCAAGTGTGCCGAACATAGCGTTCGCTACGGACGACGCTATACCGACTTCACCTAGGGAAGCGTGGACTGCTCGATCTGATCGCCACATCTTACCAAGCTGCCCTCAAGGCTTCCCTAGCCTGCAGAGTAAACGGTATTCTTCGCAACTGGTTTCACCAAAACGATCGGGCTCAACGGTGTGTTTGGTACGAGATGCTTTCTTTCTGCGACCGCACGGTTTTCCCCGACCAAAAGATGTGGAACCCGATTTGATATTCCTTATCAATTGATGCAATAGCTGCAATTCCAACGGTTGGTAGTGATCCGATAAATCTTACGAGAAATCCCATCGTGCGCTTTGTCACAATCGTTATGAATGTCGCAAGCGTGCAGCCAAAGCACGTTGTGGATGCAAACGCCACCCGGACAGGAGCCTTCAATGATGATTTGCCAAAGAATCATTTGTTTCGTCGCCATCGCGTTCATAACCACCGCAACATGCAACGCACAACACGTCACTAACGGCGATGGCTGCCAGACCTGCGTCTCCGGCGACTGCCATACCCATGCCGGCTATTCTGGTTGTGGTGGAGTTGGCTGTGCCATCTTCAAATGCCAAGGTCATGCCTACTTCCCGGAGGGCAATTCATGCTGTCCCAAACCATGGACATATGATCAAGCAAGCGCCTTATGGGGTACCTACTGCTACCAACGCGGATGCGGTCGTGGCTGTGGAAGTGGCTGCCTAAGCGGATGCAATGGACCACGCGGGAACGTCGGTCTGTGCCATCCCGCGGGCTCGGCTTACGGTGGAGCTTGCTTAACAGGCACCTGTTGCGGGACCTGCGGTTCTTCTTTGCAAACCGGATGTTCACCCAATTGCAGCAGCCACGTGGGGCACCAGGGTATTTTCAACAACATGTTCCGACGCCATGGCAACGTGCAATGTGATTCCGCCTGCGACAATGGGGTGCTACAACCCCAGCAAGCTTGCTTAGGAACAAGACATGGGATGAACCTGTTCAGCGTTTTGAAAAGTCGCTGCAATCCATGCAGCAGCGGATGCGACGCAGTAGCGGACCCAACTTATGGTTACGATGAACATGGAATCGCGGCACAACCTAGCCAAATGAATACCCAAGTGATCAAGCGGGTCAAAACCAGTTACCCACAATAAGGCGATTCGCGGGACGGCAGTCCAGTTGGGCAATCGTGCAGACGATCCGCTAACGCGAACTTAGGACCTCTGGCTTATCCAATCTCACAAATCGATCATCACCTTGGGAATCGTTCCCCAAGGTGTCTTTTTTTGCGCCGTGTTTTCGTCCCACCGACGAAAACGCTCACTAGCTGGTGGAATGCATGAACTTCCATAAAAACCGAGGGGAACGGTCGGATTTTCGACCACGATCCTCGTTTTGAGTTGGTTGATTCGGTGAAAGCTTGACGCTAATTAAGGCAACATGCAATGATAGAGATTAAGGGCACTCAAAGAAAAGGCATTTCTATGTTGATGAATTCATTCGGCAAGGCAGTCACTCTCGCAAACTGCCTCTGTCTGTCGTTAATATGCTTAGCCAACATTAGTTACGCTCAGCCATCCGATTTTTCTAGGTTGCTAGATGGCGGTGAATACTCACTTGCGCTAGAACAGGCCCAGGCACAAACCGATCAGCAAATACGGGATCGACTATTTCAACAGATCGCCGAATCCCAACGGCAAAATGATACAGGCCTAAATGCCTTCTCCACCTTGGGAATGATTCAAAACGACCAGTTGCGGATGGGCAGTTTTGAAAAACTGACCGCCTATCGAGATCGTTTCGGTTCGGGAGAGGCCAACGCGGCAGGTTCTCCACTCCCCGCTCAACGCGGTGGTGTCACCGAAGCCGATTTTGGTGAGTTGATGGACTTAATACAAGAAACGATCGATCCAGATTCGTGGGAAGAAAACGGAGGTGTCGGACGCATGTCCCCATTTCCAGCAGGCGTCTGGATCGACAGCACAGGAACCCTTAAACAGATAAAGCGTGACCGCTCGGGACGACTGGAGAAATACCGTCGCAGTACACGGAACATGGCGAGCGACAAGTCTGAATTACCGGAAAGCCAACTGAGAAAGATTTCCCTATCTCGCTTAGAAACAGAATTGCAACGAAGAGCGGCAACCGGCCAGAAACTCACGCCCGATCTACAACATTTGGCTGGCATCTACGAACTCAAGTACGTCATGCTCTATCCTGAAACTGGCGATGTTGTCATTGCGGGACCTGCCGGCCCATGGGATTTTGACCGAGATGGGCGAGCTGTTAACCAAGAGACCGGCAAACCTGTCTTAAATCTGGAAGACCTGATCAGCTGTTTGCAAAATGCGAAAAACGAGGGCGGAAAATTCGGTTGTTCGATCGATCCTCGACCAGCCAACCTGGTAAATGCCCGTCAAGTGGTCGATACCTCGCAACTTAAAGGCAAGGCCCTCCGAGATCGCTTGCACGACGCACTTGGCCAAATGGACGTGACCGTACAAGGCGTCGCACCCAACAGTCACGCGGCCAGCGTCATTGTAGAGGCTGATTACCGGATGAAATTAATTGGTTTGGGTGTGATGCCTTCAGTCAGCGGACTACGCAATTACTTCCAGCGCATTCACCTCGATGACGACGGGCAACTTCCCGAAGTCGACCAACTGGTAAGGTGGTGGTTCACGATGAATTATGATTCCGTCGTTACTAACGAGGATCGCACCATCTTTGAGCTCAATGGACAAGGAGTCCGCCTTTTAAGCGAAAGTGAATTCTGGACCGAACAGGGTGAACGCGTCCATACGGGAACGTCCTCCCCCGCCGCCAGCGGCTATGCAGTAGATTTCACATCTCGGTTCGAAGAGATCGCTATCCGAGACCCCGTCTTTGGCGAATTAAAAAATGTGTTCGATTGTGCCTTAGCTGCGAACATCATTCACCAAGAAAAACTCGATCGCAAAATCGATTGGAATTTACGTTTTCTCAATGGTGATTCCAAGGCCGTTGTCGGATCCTACCAACCGGCTCTAACGTCGGTACCTCGGCAAGTTGATTCCATTCTCGGTCAACACGTGATAACGCACCGAGACGGTCCTCGCACCATCCGACATACGCTTTCCGGATTCGGCGGAGGCGTAGAATTCAACGCCTCCCGACACGCCACTCGCGACAATATTTCAGTCGACGAGACTGCCGAATTAAACGAAGAACAAAAGCGGGCAAAACCGCAAACAGGCAGTGCCAGCGATTGGAATTGGGATTAGTTGTTTCCCGGACGCAAAGACTCAAAGGACACACCGCCTGAACCGATTCGGCAACCGGTCTACAGGCGGAACCTTGCGGGAGGTTTTTACGAATGCATTGATTAGGCACTCGGTAAATTAGCCAGACTCTGTTGGATCTTCTGCAGTTGTTCCTTAATTTTTTCCAGCCCATCCCGTTCCCGTTGGACAATATCGGCAGGAGCGTTATCGACGAATTTCTTATTCGTCAACTTATTTTCTTTACTGGAAATATTCTTCACCAAACGTTCCTGCTCTTTTTCCAAGCGTTTTCGCTCGGCTCCCACATCGATGCAGCCTTCAAGGTCAACAATGACCTCCAAGCCATCTAAAGAAACAATCGCATTCATGACCGGTGCCTCGATTTCAGCACCCATCGCTGTACACTCCGCTCGGGCCATGGACTGGAAATAGACCATTAATGGCTTCAAGCTCTCCTCGGCCGTTTTGTCACAGCGGATGGAAAAGTTGATTTCGTTTTTGGGCGGAATATTTTGGCGACTACGAATTTCACGTACCGCACCCAAGGCGTTTTGGAATAAAGAGAATTGGCGTTCAATATCTTCATTCTGTAATTCCACGGGTGCTGCTGGCCAATCAGCCACAATCAGACAACCCGCTGGTTCGCTGGGTACTGGATAGCCACGCTGAGGTGCAAAATCCCGAAATCGCTGCCAAATTTCTTCCGAGATGAAGGGCATAATCGGATGCAGTAACCTCATCAACTGATCTAAGGTATGCGCTAACATTCGTTGCGCTAATGTCCGGCGTTTCTCATCCGCAAAACGGTTTTTAAGAATTTCCAAGTAGAAACTGCAAAAGTCATCCCATGCGAAACGATAGATCTCCTGCGTCGCTTCGGCATATCGGTAATGCTCCAGAGCATCCGTGACCTCCCCGATAACGGTTGATAGACGACTGAGAATCCAACGATCCTCTAGCGTCAATTCCGCGGGATTAATTTCACCGGGCTCATATCCCTCGAGGTGCATCATGGCGAACCGGGAGGCGTTCCAGAGTTTGTTCACGAAGTTACGAGCTATTTCGAAACGTTCGCTTAAGACAGGCCCGCGTTTCAGCGCGAGGTCTTCTGGCTTTTCTGCCCATTGTGTCGCAAAGGGTTGCTGGCACTCCGGACATACAATTCGTGGCAACTCCCGATTTTTGCGAGTTTGATCAATTTTCTTTTCGCAATTGGGGCACTCGAACTGCACAGGCATACGCACGTCCTGCAGATCCGTCGTTAAACGCGCCATGCCAAACCGAAGTGCATCAGCGCCAAATTTCTCAATCACATCCAGAGGGTCAATCCCATTACCCTTGGACTTGGACATCGTTTCGCCCTCACCATCTTGGATCTTGGGGTGGATATAAACTTCATGAAAGGGGATCTCATGCATATTGTAGCGGCCCATCAGCACCATCCGTGCCACCCACAACGTGATGATGTCACGACTCGTGATCAATACACTCGTCGGATAGAAGTATTCGAGATCGGCAGTCTTGTCTGGCCAACCGAGCGTCGAATGCGGCCAAAGTGCTGAACTGAACCACGTGTCAAGCACATCCTCTTCACGTACGAACCCAGCACCTTCGAGGATCTTCGCCAACGGGTCATCCTCTCCTCGAATGCAAACATGACAGGTGGCATAAGCGAGGCCGAGTGCTTGACGTTTCTCTTCATTGCTCTCCGGGCAGGCTTCCCACTGAACCGAGGCGGTCGAACCATTGATATTCAGACCCTCCAACAGTTCTCGTTTCACCTCTTCAACTTCTAAGTCCGATTCCATGCCTTTGGACCAAACCGGTATCTGATGCCCCCACCACAATTGACGAGAAACGGGCCAGTCACGTTTTTCTGACAACCAATCCAAATAGCCTTTGGTGTACCGACTGGGGTGAATTTTTATTTGTTCAGAAGAGACCGCCTCCATTGCGGATTCCGCCAATTGGTCCATCCGCACGAACCATTGATCTGCCAACAGAGGCTCGATGGGAGTCTTGCTGCGATCCGAGAATGGCAACTCGATATCGCGCTGTTCAATCTCGGGCACCAAATCGAGTGCTTCCAAATCGGCAACCACCTTTTTCCGCGCCTGCTTAATCGCCAAACCACCGTAATCCCCTGCATCGGCGTTTAACGTGCCGTCGGCATTCATGATGTTGATCATCGGCAGATCAGCACGCTTGCCGACTTCATAATCATTGGGGTCATGTGCCGGCGTAATTTTTACACAACCAGAGCCCAACTCAGGCTTCGCCCAACTGTCAGCAATAATTGGGATTTCTCGGTTCATTAACGGCAACATCAAACGCCGACCATCTGCCGCCATCTCGACCAGTTTTTGCAGACGCGGCAAATACTCTTCCCGACGCTCCCGCAAGGTCTCGATCTGTTTTTCAATCGACTCTCGTTCGGATTCCTTAGCCTGTTCTAATTTCTGCTGCAATTCGGTTTCAATTTTATCCAGAGCTCGGGCGGGTTCAGGATGAATCGCCACCGCCGTATCCGCCAGCATCGTCTCGGGACGGGTGGTTGCCACGGTTACGAATTCAGGCTCTCCGGGCTTAGGATCAATCACAGGATAATTGAAATGCCAGAAACTTCCCTTCACCGTAGAATTGAAAACTTCGTCATCACTGACCGCCGTTTGCAAGTAGGTATCCCAGTTTACCAGCCGTTTTCCACGATAGATTTTTTCATCATGGAAGAGTGAAAAGAAAGTCTCACGCACTGCCCGCGCACACATCTCGTCAAGCGTAAACCGGGTTCGCCGCCAATCACAGCTGCAACCCATCTCTTTGAGTTGAGACGTGATCCTTTGCTCATACTGATCTTTCCAAGCCCAAATGCGACGGACCAATTCCTCACGACCTAAATCGTGACGAGTTTGATTTTCCTCCGTCTTCAATCGCTTTTCCACGCGTGCTTGAGTGGCAATCCCGGCATGATCGGTGCCCGGCATCCACAAGGCCTCAAAACCTTGCATCCGCTTCATGCGGACCAAAACATCCTGCAATGTGTTATTCAGCGCGTGCCCGAGATGCAATGCCCCAGTGACGTTGGGGGGAGGAATCACAATCGAAAACGGTTTTTTGTTTTCATCGGGATCCGCATTAAAAAAACCACCCTCTTCCCACATCCGATAAAGTCGCGGTTGAGCAGTTAAAAAGTCAAAGCGGTTGGGTATATCCTGAGCGGTCTTAGTCATGGTGCCTAGGAAAGGAAAAGCGTTAACGGAACAAACAATAAACACGGCAGCCAAGCGGTTGGCTGGGCAGCCCCTATTTATAAGAGAAGGAACCTGTTTAACCAATTGCCGATCACGCGTCGCAGAATTTTCTCATGGCTCTTTCTCACGGATCTATAGATCGGGGTGGCTAAAAGCCTTAAAAACCCGGGAGAGGCAGGAATCGAGAGATGCCCAAGACCCTATTTCCGGGACTTTTCAGTTTCGTTTCAACCCCACTAGGCGGCAGAGGAAACTCCAAAATCGACCGCATGCTCGGCGATTCCCTGTAGAAAGAGCACCACCAAGACAGCCATGAATGGAGCAAAGAACGACATTCACCTCGTCGCTGGCGACCCGTTAGGAAACTTGGTTATTCGTAGACATATTCGTACTCGTCATCTTCACCAGCTTCGTCTTCATCCACTTCCTCATATTCCCACTCTTCGTCTTCCTCAAGTTCCTCATTTTCATCGACTGCAGCTGTAATGACTCCGGCAACTTCGGGCTCATGCTCACCCTCTTGCTCGGATTCTTGTTGATCACCCTCCTCTTCATATTCTTCCGTCTCTTCCTCCTCCCATTCTTCATCCTCAGCCTCGTCGACTAAATCTTCGTCATCGGTATCGCTAAGATCCTCCGTGACATCGACGAAAACGGGCATTTGAGGTTTCTGGGCGGTAGGCAACAACAATGTTGCAGGCGTGGGCGCTGAGGGTTTTCGAACGGGTGTTGTCGCCGTAGTCCTGTTGGTCGGCGTTGCAGTCTTGGTCGGCGTTGCAGTCTTGGTCGGCGTCGCAGTCTTGGCAGGTACGGATGCACGATCATCATTGGTAACCGTGACCTCGGTGTCCGCCTCCGATTGCCCCATCGTTCCATCTTGGAAAGATCGCCATTGCTCGATGGTCATGATCACTTCACGATGCTTACTGCCGTTATAAGGGCCGACAACACCATCTTCTTCCATATGATCAATGACGCGTGCCGCTCGTCCGTAGCCAATCCGCAGCGCTCTTTGTAACAAGGAACAACTGCCTCGTTGTTCCGCGATTACAATTTCGACGGCTTTGTGATAGAGCTCGTCACGTTTGGCCAACTTAGCGGCAAGTTCCTCGTCATCGACTCCTGCATCTTCCTCTTCTTCGATCTTCATGTTCACTAGCTCGTGAACGAACTGTTGCTCGCCAGTACTTACCGCTTCGGTGATCGCGTCAATTTCTTCGTCACTTACGAAAGTACCTTGGCCACGCAACAACTTGCTGGTACCGGGTGCCAGGAACAGCATATCCCCGTTCCCCAGTAATTTTTCAGCACCATTCTCATCCAAAACAACACGACTATCAGTTTGGCTGGAAACCTGGAAAGAGATTCGAGCAGGTAAATTGGATTTAATCAGACTGGTGACTACCTGCACGATTGGTTTTTGGGTTGCCAAAATTAGATGGATACCCACCGCACGACTTTTCTGAGCCAGTCGGATGATGTGCGCTTCCACCTCTTTACCGGCAGTCATCATCAAATCAGCCATTTCATCAGCGACGATCACAATAAACGGCATATTGACAGGAATGTCGTCTCGCTCTTCGTCCGTGGGTTGCAACCGTTCCATCAACTCTTCTTCGCCCAATTGATTATAGCTATTGATGTGCCGAACCCCTGCGCGGGCCATCAAGCGGTAGCGATCCTCCATTTTTTGCACCGCCCAAGCCAAAATGGCTTCGGCTTTCCGCATATCCGTGACTACAGGATGCATTAGATGCGGTAAACGACTGTACCCACTCAGCTCCACCATTTTGGGGTCGATCATCAGCATACGGACTTCGTCCGGTCTGCGTGTCATTAGGATCGAATTGATGATCGCGTTAAGACAGACCGACTTACCGGTACCCGTACGTCCGGCGATCAGCAGGTGAGGTAATTTGGAGAGATCCGCCACCATCTCGCGTCCCGAGACGTCCTGCCCAAGGAATAATGGGATCTTCATCTTTCGAGTCGCTTCGGTCGACGCTTCCATAACGTCTCTGAGTCGCACCATCTGCCGCTTTTCATTCGGCACCTCAATACCGACGGTATTTTTGCCGGGAATCGAAGGCACAATTCTGACGCTGGGCACCCGCAAACCAATAGCGATGTCGTCCGAAAGCGCGGTCACCTTGTTCAGTCTAAGGCCTTTTTCCAGATCCAGTTCATACTGGGTGATGACCGGTCCGGTTTCTACATCGACGACTCGTATATTCTGACCAAATTCGGCAAACTTTCTCTCGAGTAATCGCCCTCTAACGCGAACTTCTTTAAGGACTTCCGCATCATCAGTGGATTCCGTGACATTCAAGAGATCTAGAGCTGGAAGATCATAATCATCCGTCTCCTCGGCGCGAGAGGCCTCATTCAATCGACTGATCACTTCATCGCGAACCTCTTCCTCTTCGGATTTTTTCTTCCGCACCAGGCCGAACAACTTACCGCGTTTCGGTAAGTCTTCTTCCCCTGCTTCCTCATCCTGTTCACAGATTTCCTCTTCGTCAACCGCCTCGTCTTCCTCTACCACGGTTGCCGATTTAGCAGCCAGCTTGGTTACAAAGGGGAGAGTTTCAGGCCCTTCTTCGAGCTCCTCGTCATACCAAGCTTCCCCGTCTTCGCCCTCTTCTTGTTCGACTTGGGTTTGCAACGCTTCGTCATCGTCAGCAAAAATTGATCGTCTTCGATCATCATCCTCTGCCTCCTCTTCACCGTCGGCTTCGTCTTCGTGCTCCTCGTAATCCGCTTCGCTGGCTTGTAAACGAGCACGTAACCGCTCCCATAGATCACTCGGTGCGACCAACGAAAATGCTGACATCACGCCCACCAATAATCCAACTAGCAGCTTGACTAAAATGTATTCCGTCCACAGGAATAGACCGATTGCGAGCACACTGGCCGCAAGAATCAAACCGCCGGTTCCAGCAAACAACATGTGCATTAATCCGGCGCCTAGCGTACCGAGATAACCTCCGGCCCCAATGATGGGCCCCACCGTTGCCCCGGGAACCAACATACTGACGAGGGTGGTCATGCCGATCAGGGTTAACAGCCAGCCTAAAGTTTTCGACCAGGCTGATTCCCAAGTTTGCTTTTGCAGCAGCGAAACTGCTACAACCCCGATCCCAATCACGAGAAAAAATGCTCCTACCCCTAGCGCAGTGAACAGGAGATCCGCTAACGCCGCGCCAAGGTAACCACAGGCATTTTGAACGACTGTATTTTGAGGCCAAACCAACACATCGGCTTGATAGAATCGATCGAAAGATTTGAACCACTCCCCCACGGCATCGGCGGGATTGTAGGTCAGAAGCGACACGGAGAGAAAAAGAGCCATCACAAACAGGATGACTGCGAAAAGGTCGCAACGGGGATTGCGGTTTTCGATCATGAACGCGCTCTCAGTGGGAATCGGACGGCATTGGCCGGAAAAAAATATCGGCAGGCGCGTCCTTGCCCGGAGAAAATCCTTGTTCGTATTGTCCAACATCGACAACAAAGCGGCTGAGAGGTGAATCTGACCGTCTTGAGCGGTAAGGTTTGCGCTGATGGTAAAAATCGACGTTGCGATCGTTGCGGCCGTCAAAATCGCGCTTGAATTAGGGCCCTTGCGGGAAATCGAGCCTCACGAAAGCCGGCAAGGTGACCTCCGATGTTTCTAACCCATCGTCGGCAGCCAATTCAAAGTTGCCTTAAATTGGTCGCCCTTTTTACGTTCCAGAATGGCTACAAACTTTCCTTGCTTGTAGGCTGCTAAACGATCGCCGGCGTGTTTCACTTCCAGCGGACGACCATGACTCAAGCCCTCAGCATCAGCATCGCTTAAAATATGCTGATCCCAGGTTTCAAAGAGCAGCTCCACATTCTCACAGCTACTTAGTGGATCTGCTCCGTTCGCAATCGCGTCCTCCCAACTGTCAATGGCAAGGGAATTCCCCAGCTGGAAGGGACCGATCCGAGTTCTGGCTAAACCATGCATAAGCCCGCCTGTGCCGAGCGCCACTCCGAGATCGCGGGCAATCGATCGGATATAGGTTCCACTACCGCAACGAATTTTCAAACTCAGCTTCGGATATTGATAATCCAAAATCTCGATATCGAAAATCTCAATCGCTCGAGGACTGATTTCGATAACTTCGCCCTTCCGCGCCATCGCGTAAGCTCGCCGCCCCTGCAGCTTGACCGCTGAATAAGCTGGCGGCGTTTGCATGATTTCGCCGACTTGGGATTTCAGGAACTGCTGAGTTTGCGTTAAGGAGGGTATTTCCTCAACGTTCCAGACCTTGATATTACCCGTGGCATCATCAGTGTCACTGGAGCGGCCCAAGGTGAAATCGGCTTGATACGATTTGCAGAACTCGTGAATCACAGGCATCAATTTCGTTGCACGCCCGATGCAAACCAACAGGACTCCGGTCGCCATCGGATCCAATGTGCCGGCGTGCCCCACCCGGACTTGGCGGCCGAAAACACGCTGCACACGATTCACGATATCCCGCGATGTGCAACCCGCGGGCTTGAATATATTCAACACCCCGGCGAATCGCTGGGGTGGATTAGAGCGTTTGCCCATTCGCTTTCAAGAATTCTTTAACTTTTCGATTTCAGATTTAACATCTTCAATCTGTTTTTCGATCATTTCCACTTCTCCGGGATCATCCATCTGGCTTTTCGCTCCCGTCAATTGCTGCCGCAATTTATCATGCCGCTTACGCAACACTTCCAACTTCTTTTTGCTCTTCTTATCCATCAGCGAGGTATCTCCAACCGGTGACTTGATTTCTCCCCCAGTCTAGCCGTTTCTTTTGCGTTGGTGAACGAGGCCGGGTAAAGAAAAACGGCGTGCAAAACACGCCGTAATGATCACAACCAGCCGTCCGGTGAATTCCCCGGAGCGGGCTAAAATCACACTTACCAGTCTAGTTACCAATCGTCGAAGAGAGAGACTCCCCAACTTCCAACGGAATGATCGGATCCGGCATGGACTCGTCATAAAGAATGTTAGTCTGAGCTTGGTAAGTCGCAGGAATGCGAATGGGAGCGATGCGGGAAGTCGCAATGGCCGCTTGCCCCATGTGCCCATAGTAACGTCCGGTGAAATCGCGAACCGCCGAAACCCGCTGGGCGATGGTCGGTCCGGTCTGATCCTCATAAACGTAGATCTGTTTGTTCATTTGAGGTGCGTTCTGCATGATCCAACCAACTCGCATTTCGCCCGCTCGATTCAGTTTGTTCGTTTCAGGGTCAAAATATTCCGAAGTCAGCGTATGTGCTACTTGAACACCGGTTGCAAATTGTTGATTTAAGATCGCAAAGTAATTTTCGCGATCCCAGCAAGAGAAAGGTAATGGCCAGGCGGAGCCACGGGAATGATTCAAACGGAAACCCGCTTTATATTTTTCTAGACCGATGTGCATTTTGTGAAACACATTATGCACGGCAACCGGCGAACAATTTTGGCATGCTGCACCGTTAG
>JAAEPL010000235.1 GCA_024232675.1 Planctomycetaceae bacterium | reverse complement strand
GAACAACGGGGTTTGAGGGTTCGGCTGCAGAAACTCGACCCTTATATTAACGTCGACCCCGGCACTATGAGCCCTTATCAGCACGGCGAAGTTTACGTCCTCGACGACGGCAGCGAGACCGATCTGGATCTCGGGCACTACGAGCGGTTCACCAACAGCCCATTGACCCGCCATTCCAATTACACGACCGGCCAGATTTATCAATCTGTGATTGAAAAAGAACGGCGAGGTGAATTTCTTGGCAAGACGGTCCAAGTCATTCCCCATATTACAAACGAGATCAAGGACTGCATTCGCAGGCTAGGTGACGATGACGTGGATGTCGTAATCACGGAAATCGGCGGTACGGTGGGTGACATCGAAAGCCAGCCGTTCCTAGAGGCGATTCGCCAGTTCTCATTGGACGTGGGAAAAAGTAACTGTCTCTACATTCACCTGACGCTGGTACCCTACCTCAAAGCTGCCGGCGAGTTGAAAACAAAACCTACCCAACACTCGGTCGGTCAGTTGCGACAGATCGGAATTCAACCTGACATTTTAATTTGCCGTACGGAACGAAATATTGATTCCGACGATCGTGAGAAAATTGCCTTGTTCTGCAATATTCCGATGGAAGCAGTGATCGAGGAGAAAGATAAAGACTTCTCGATTTACGAAGTCCCTATCAGCTTGGTAGAGCACGGTCTGGATCACTTGGTCGTCGATCGTTTGGGTTTGAAAACTAAATCGCTGGATCTTGAGAACTGGCGTGAACTCATTCATCGCCTCCGTAATCCGGAAACGGAAATCAGCATCGCGGTCGTTGGTAAATACGCCCGCCATAAGGATGCCTATAAATCGATTTACGAATCGATCGATCATGCGGGAATCGAACATCACGCTCAGGTGCGGGTCGGTCGCATCGAAAGTGAAGAAATTGAACGGGAAGGTCCCGAAAGGTTACTCGCAGGATATGACGGAATTTTAATTCCGGGTGGATTTGGAGAACGGGGCACCGAAGGCAAAGTGGAGGCAATTCGCTTCGCCCGCGAACGAAAAATTCCTTTCTTTGGAATTTGCCTCGGCATGCAGTGCGCAGCGATCGAGTTCGCCCGCAATGTGGTCGGCTTACCGCAAGCGAACTCCACTGAATTTGAGAAAGACACACCCGATCCGGTCATTTGCCTGCTCGATGAACAAAAAAACATCACCTTCAAGGGCGGTACGATGCGGTTGGGAGCCCAAACTTCCAACCTGGCCCCCAACAGCCGAGCTTATGATTGGTATGGCACACCGACCATCAGTGAGCGGCATCGACACCGGTTCGAATTCAACAATGTCTATCGCCAGCAATTTGAAGCTCACGGCATGATATTCTCCGGGACCAGTGACAACGAGCAACTGGTTGAAATTATTGAACTGGCTGATCATCCGTGGTTTGTCGCAGTCCAATACCATCCCGAATTCAAATCTAAACCGACTCAATCCCATCCCCTGTTTTCCGGTTTCATTCAGGCAGCACTGCGACGTGATAACGTCGATGCCGAAATGGCCAAAGGATAGAAAGCTCCCATGAACGATTCAGAAAAAGATCTTCCCGAAAATGCAGAACCGCAAATTGTGGTCGATGACGATTACAAACAACAGGTTGAGCGTGAAAAGGAAAAGCTCCGAGAGCAAATGAATGAGGCGGCAGAACAGGGCGAACCGGAAGCATTCGAAATGCCACCCGCGTCGATGCCCGTGCTCGTCACCACATTAGCCACGCAAGCCTTATCCAATTTGGGCCAAATCCCCGACCCCATCGAAGGCGGGCCAGTCATTCGCAAGCCCTTGGCCAAGCATTTCATTGACACCCTCGCCATGTTGGAAGAGAAGACCAAAGGTAATCTAGACGCGGAAGAAACTGAAATGCTCGGCGGCACGCTGCATCAGTTGCGAATGATTTTTGTGGCCACCCCCGATTCCGTCGACGCCCCGGCCGAACCGACTGCACCGGCATCGACTATTGAACTGCCCTAAAAATCCCGCGGAATAAACGGTTTACCGAGCGCCTCACCTTTCAGGTGGGGCGTTTTGCGTGTTGACCTGCAGCCAGCGAATCTTCATCGCCTAGATTGCTATGGATGCGATATTCGCATCACAGCTACATTAGAAAGGTCGGCCACACCGTTTTCTTCTTCTTGGCTCCACCATGCCCCACTCCTATCGCACCCTACGTTTGCTTGGAATGCTTTTCGTGGCAAGCTTTTGCTTCTGCGGCTGCGACTCAAGCAGCAAATCGCTCGTCCCTGACTCAGAAGACATCATCGGTACAGCGCCCCCCAGCGACGAACCCAATGAACCAGGAATCGTTGATCGTTTACAAACCCAAAAGGACCTCGAAAATACCGAGGTGGCAGCGATCGATCTGCCGGATGACATCAATGAATTAATGGCATCTTTGGCTCGCAAACAAATCGAACAAGAGCGCACACGCGACCCCGAAACCTTCTTTCGCATTCAAAAGTACCGTTTCGCTGCTGCCAAAAAACTATTGGGCATGAAGATCAATCAAGCACAACGCATTGAGTTCACTCGCATCAAGATCAATGCCCTTCTAAACCTCGCCAGTTTGGGAGACGCTGCTGCGAGGAACGAATTCCCCGCCGTCATTAAAACCCATGCTGCCGATTCACAGCCTCGAATTCGACAGGCCGTGGCAATCGCCAGCCTGACCCACGATGTCCGGCAAAGTGGAATTTCCGACGATCCATCCATGCAGCCACTCGTCGAGGTGCTGACGCAAATTGCCGACGAATGGCCCGACAACTTTGATGTCTGCCGTAGCCTTGGCGATATCGTCATGGAAGTCAGCTCCCGTGGCGATCGAGATTCGAGCAACCGCATGGCTTGGGCCTTAATTAACGCTTACCAAAATTCTTCCAATGCGGGTGCTCAAAAATACATCCGCAACCTCGAATCTCAGGTGCGTGTCGCATCGGCTAACCTGGATCTGATAACACGAGAAATCCGAGACCAGCAGGCCGGTGCAATGGATCGGTACCAAGAAGCGATTCAATTCCTCCTGAATGACGAAACGGCCGATCCGAATTTAGTCCCTCCTATCCTTGCCTCCCTAGCTTGGCTGGAACGGACCGGCATGACGCAACCCACACTGGATGCTAATGAAATCGTCACGACATCGGCGGCCCAACTTGCCAACCCTACGACCCGGCAACGGTTATTGGATCAATGCCAAATACAAGCCAAACGACTGGGCCTGCTAGGGAAACCGTTTTCCATCACGGCTTGGAAAACAAAAGAGCTGCCGTTCGATTGGGTCGAATTCTCACGCGACCATGCGGTCGTGGTCGTATTCTGGAGCCCCACCGAAGCCGCCTCATTAAGACTGCTGCAGCAATTACTCGAGCTACCTGAATTTTCGACAGGGCAGGGGACCCGGTTGCTGGCGGTCAACGTTTCCCAAAACACCGATACTCAAAATTTATTTCCCCATCCTGCCGAATCTCTGGCGGTCGTCTTCTCATTGGCAGATGCCAATGCAAATACGTTTCAGGAAGCAATGGGGATCGATCGCGTACCTCAAGTGCTACTCGTCGACCGTAAGGGAGTGGTTATCGATGTCAATCCGCAGCCGAATCGCTTGAAGCTGGCGATCGAAGGCCTTGCCAACTAGCAGAAGTTCTTTTGTCGGCTAACGAAACACCGCTTGTCCGTCAAACACATCGAATTGCGTGGGAACGACACCGTAGAGGCCTTGGGTAAAGTACAGATCAATGGCATCCGCAATTCGCTGGATCGGCATTTTTGGCACCAGGACGATATCAGAATCACGCAGCCATATTTCATCAGAAGGCATCGGCCGCCGCCCCCACAGACCTCCGGATAGATCCAGTCGAATCGCCATCAATTGCCAGTTATGGTCACGGCGGAAGACGACGATTTGTCGCAGGTTACCACCCTTATTCCAACCGCCCGCCAAGGCCAGTGCCTGCATGGCGCTGGTAGGCCCGTCCAAAGCAAACTGGCCTGGTTGGGGCACTTCTCCCAAAACGAAGATTCGGCGTGGCGCACGTGCCTGTAGGATCGGTGTGACTTCGATGCCTTGAATTCGCTGCCGGTAACGCATGTTGACTTCGCGCCCCAACTCGTCCAAGGTCAACCCGACAGCTGGCACCGAACCAATCATTGGCAACTGTACGGTTCCGTCGGGTGAAATCGTCGCCAAGCGACCTTGCCCCCCCGCACCAAACCGGGCATCCACCGCATTGATCAGATCCTGAACATTCGTATCGGTCATCACACCGCTAACAATGATGGCCGGATCGGTTTCAAAAAATTCGATGTAGCGCTCTTGCAGCTCATCTTGTAATTCTTGAATGGTTTTCCGAGCCGCCATCACGCGTCCAATAAGTCGCAATGATATCGAGCCGTCGGACAGGATCTGTAATCCATCTTGCCCACCTTGATTGAGGTCATCATCGGTCGAGGAGTCGATACGAATTCGATCGCCGACCATCAGGCGGTAGGGCTGGAATGCCTGTTCTCGGGTGATGCGATAAACGAATTCGATTTGATCGTCTACTCGCAACCGATAGACCGGAACGTGAGGCGTTCGGTGCGGACCGATATATTCGCCGTACGAAAACGCCTCCCAGGGAATGGCTCGCGTGTCACTGTGCCATGTTGGTTCGCAATGTTTCGACCGACAAGTGCAACCGTTAACTCCCTGATAGTATTTCAACCCGAACTCGCCACCGCATGAGGCACAGGGTGTGTTAGCGAAACCTAGCCCCTGTTCATGGGGGACGACTCCCGTTTCAGGCCAGGCACCGATGCCGAAACCAGGATCTTCGAGCGTCTCTGGGGGATTAACCGTGTACCCCGAACCCACCCCAGGTTCCGAGTAAGTACCCTGGCCTAAACCCGGCACGGTGATGATGAAAAACATGAAGCCCGCGGTCAAACTGCGGGTTACGATGGAGCGCTTCATGAATTCAGCCCAGTCAATTAAAAATAACGGTGTCAATCTGCATGGCGTGGAACGCCGTACAAACGTTCGGTTTAGAACCAGTCTTTCACGTTCTGAAATAGACTCTTCCCTACATTCTTTTGAGCAGTGGTTTTCCTCACCGACGAGGCCCCAAGGGAACCGGCATTGCCAATTTCCGGCATCGCCGCCAAATCGCTAAACTGCTCCGACGTGGCCCAATTAGCGGGTCGCCCGGATCCGCTTGTGGACTGAGCCAATTGCAAACGATCAAACTCCTGCATCGCCAGCCCCGCCCATTCAGCCTGCTGCTGTCTTTCGGCTGGGTCCTCGCTGCGGAGCGAGATTTGCTCGTGAGCCATTGCCATGTTCTTCCATGTCGCCGCCGTCTGCCGGGATCGCAAGCTGCGGGAGAACAAATCCAGCGATCGGTGCCAACGACCATTGTTGGCTAACAAAACACCCAATTCATTAGCACTCAAATAATTGTCTTGGTTTGCGGATAGAGCGACTTGGTGCATAACCATCGCTTTGGTGCGATCCTGAGGTTTACCGCTGGCATCGAAACGGGCAGCGGTCGTGAGTAATTTCCCCAGTGCAAATAAGGCGTCACTGGCGACCACCGATTTTCCCACTGCCTGCAAAATTTGATCTTCCGCAAATGCGTAGTAAATTTGCATTGCTTCGATGGAAGATGTTTCTGCAAGTCGCTCGGTATTAATAATTTGAGTGGTATGGGTTTCCAGAATATCGCCCAGGTTCATATCCATCTGTTGCTGGGCGTCCCGGGCGATGAAATCGTCTGATTCCTGTAAGGCACGCCAACCGCAGGCAAGGCGATCCGTATAATCTCGACTACGGGTGCGAATGTCATAGGACTCGGCGATGATTCTTAAGGCCTGCATCAATTCTTGGCGGGCGGAAAATACGGAACCTCGGCGAGCCAAAGATTTGCCATATTCAATATGTTTCGCGGCACGCTCTTCGGCAGACGGTGTGGCCGTCTGAATCAACAATCGTTGATCAATTTCCACCGCTCCGACGTCGCCTGTGGTGTCGACGGGTTCGGCGGCCTCGATGACCGAGCTGAAATCTGCCACCGGATCAACTTCAGAAATACCTGATTTGGTCGCAATTGCATTGGAACGTCCAATCGCTGTCTCTACGGATTCGAGGTCCACGATCTCAGGGAGTACGGGCGGCGTTGACGCCTCTTGAGGATCGGAGATCGCTTCGCTTGAGTCTGGCAATTCTGCTGACGGTATCTCACTGGGCGTACTGGCAAATTCGGCTTCCACTTTTAGCAGCTCTGGTACTCGACTCGGTTCCAGCGTGGTTCGATCGGCAACGACTTTCGACTTTACCTCCAGGATTGCATTGGTTTCCGCAGTAAGGCTTGGTTCCACGATTGGGTTGGGCAGCACGGCGACTTGTTGCGGTGCAACGGTCGCTTCCGCCGGTCGCTGGTCCGCAGTGTTCAGCGGGGGCGAAATGGTCTCGCGAGTTTCGCCTTGAATTGCGGTTTGCAAAGCGGCCCGCCGAGACGCTGCCAACTCAACCGCCGGCAATTTCTGAATCACTAAAGGTTGACGGGTAACCGAACCCTGGGTTTTCAATGGTTTGGCAGTCATCAATGGCTGACGGAACCGACGGGCCGACAGGTTATCACGCGTTCTTGCATTATCGGAAGGCAACCGCATATCCAATGATTCCCAACCACCCGAGTCGCTGGCAGGCCGTTGGGCGATACCGCCCCGGCCGCGAGATGAGGCAGCAGACTGGGTTGTCATTCCCACAGCCTCCACACGCTCCCAGTCGGCCCCAGCAGCATCTG
>JAAEPL010000234.1 GCA_024232675.1 Planctomycetaceae bacterium | reverse complement strand
TTGAGATATTCATGCCAAAACACCACATCAAAGATGGCCGCGATCACAAACGTTAAATAGCTGAAGGGAGCCACGAAGGTTGCCGGTGCCGATGAGTAGGCTGAAACATAAAGAAAAACGGTGAGGAACAAAACAAAACCAACGATTATCAATAGACCTAGCTCATCCCAACTGACAGGCTGCCAATGCCATATTTCCCAAATGGAAAGAGCTACGGTAGGAATCAAAAAAGAAAAAAAGACCGTGGTGTTATGGTCCTCTCCTTTTCGACTCAGTTGCTGAGTCACCACTGAACTAATCGCCAGTGAAAGCCCGGCAAGTAAGGCATAGATGGCACCCACATTAAATTTATTTACATCTGGGTGTAAAAACACCAAAACGCCGACAAAGCCCAGGGACAAAGCAAACCAACTGATGGAGGGGTGCGTTTTCCGAAACATGCAAAAACAAATCAAGGCAATCCACAACGGCGCCGTACTTCGCAAAATCAATGCGTTGGCGGTCGGCAAAAACGAATAGGCATAAATCATCAGGCCGACTTGAAGCACACCAAATAACCCCTTCAGGAATTGCAAGAAGAAGTGATGCGTTCTCACACCCTGCTTAATCCCCGAGCGAGCAAGTGGGACACAGACCACCACCAACGAAACAAAGTAGGCGACGAAAACAATCTGGACTACGGGCAGGTTGATAGCCAGGTGCTTCAATAACGAAGCCAACGAAGCAGAACAAAAGCAATAGCCCAACACGTAGATGACGGCTAATTTTCTATTATTATTGGACAATGCCAACTCCGTTCCCCAAACATCCAACCGCAGACACCACAATTTCAGACAAGAGCCTAGTGAATTTCAAGCTGGTAATTTATCCAACACCTCTCTATTGGGTTCGATTCCCGCCCCTCAGCCAGGCGAATCTATCCGGCATAATCGCATGGTTCTTGTTGAAGCATGAAAACGTATTTTGGTATTCGGGCTGCCCGGTCAAAGCAGTCCCACAGCACGCAACTTGGAAATATAAAAAGTCGCCCGAATGCGCGAAGCGAACCAAGCAACGCAGCGCTAAATCCAATGACTCTGCTCATGCTTCGATTACACGACGATATTTCAAAACTGAAACGGCAGCTAGTCGGCTGATTTTTCATCCCTAGGTTCAAATAAAATCAACCTGTGGCTTTGCGATTGCTTACTGTTAGGGACTTTGAGTAAACTCGGGGCAATCTTTGCCAAGGGGTGGGGCACTCAAGAGTGCGACGCCATTTTCAGACACATCTCTTTAGCACACGTATTTTAAGGGTTAAAGGTCCATGGAAGCCGGAATTGTTGGGTTGCCCAACGTAGGAAAAAGCACTTTATTTAATGCCCTTACTCTCTCCAAAGCGGCGGCGAGTGAAAATTATCCTTTCTGTACGATTGAACCAAACGAGGGGATGGTGTGCGTTCCTGATGACCGACTCGATAAGATTACGAATTACATTACCCCACAGAAAGTGATTCCGGCGACACTCAAACTGGTTGACATTGCCGGTATCGTTAAAGGTGCAAGTGAGGGCGAGGGGCTCGGTAATAAATTTCTCAGTCATATCAGGCAGGTTGACGCCATTCTTCAAGTCGTGCGATGCTTCGAAGACGAAGATGTTATCCACGTCAGTGGTGACGTCGATCCTATGGCCGATATCGAGACCATAGAATTCGAGCTGATGCTCGCCGATATTGAGACGCTTCAAAATGCTGAATCGAAAGCGGCCAGAAATGCCAGATCGGGAGACAAGGATGCTAAGCAATTAGTCATCACCATCCAAAAATGTTTAAAGCATCTCGAATCCGAGAGCCCACTCCGCAGTGTTTCCTTGACGGAGCTGGAAGCAAAATCAATCAAAGCCTACGGGTTGCTGACGGCGAAACCTATTCTGTACATCGCCAACGTTGCGGAAGATGATCTCGAAGGTCAATCACCGCTAGTCCAAAAAGTTCGGGAACACGCTGAAAAGGTGAACGCTGGTTTGGCGATCGTTTGTGCAAAGATCGAAGCAGAGATTGCCGAACTAGAGACCGCAGATCGATCTGAAATGTTAGAAGCTTTGGGACTGCGCGAACCAGCGCTGCACAATATAGCCCGAGAAACGTATCGTACGCTCGGTCTGATGAGCTATTTCACGGCGGGTGAAAAAGAAGTGCGAGCGTGGACCATTCAAAAAGGATTCACAGGGCCACAGGCTGCTGGCGTCATTCATACTGATTTCGAACGCGGATTTATCCGTGTAGAGGTCTATTCTCTGGATGATTTGGAGACGCACAAGACGGAAGCCGCCGTACGACAAAATGGCAAACTAAGGGTCGAGGGAAAAAATTACGTCATGCAAGATGGCGATATCTGTCACTTTCTCTTCAACGTCTGATGACGCCCACCTTGGTCTTCTTAACCGAGTACTCAACGCCAGCGTCTTGAATGATGGGCAATCCCCTCAGTGTTGCTGCTGCACCAACACCGGCGCTGCGTTAAATGAACATGCGTCTATTCGCGGTCTCAGATTTGTCACTTTTAATTTTTTGATCCTTGTCACTCATTGGCGCGTTAGCCAAGAGGTTTTGGAAACCGGCTCAAGCCATAATTTCTGACATCGTTCCGCTGCTGTCGGAGAATTGGCTGGCGGGCACATTCAACGCTTTTAGCAGCGTGAGGTAGAGGTTCGACAAAGGCGGGGCCTTTTGACCAAAGTCATGCAGCGATCCCTGTTTGAGACCAAGTTTTTCACCTCCCACCAACATCAAAGGATAATCGGTGTTGACGTGTGTCTGGCTGTTGCTGCTGCCATAGAGCACGATCGTATTATCGAGCATCGTGCCACCGGCCTCGGGGGTATCTGCCAGCTTCGTAATGAACTCAGCCAGCAGATCGCCCTGAAATTTGTCGTACTTCCCCAAGGGGACGGCATGTTCAGCACCTTTGGCCGCGTTGTGGGCTAGCAGATGGTGGGTCACACCGAGCCCCAGAGCGATCGGAATGTTGTCCCACTTGCTGCTGTTCATGCTCTGCAGCATATAGGTCGCATAACGGGTTGAATCTGTCTTGAAGGCTAGATAGATAAGGTTGTACATCGTGCGGATGAAAGCCGCTGGATCCTGCACGGAGGCGTTCAGCGCCAACTCATCGGTGGGCACCATTGGCTTGGCAGTTGCCGTCCAGCGCTCCATGCGCTCGATCTCTTTCTCCACATCTCGCAATGCCTGCATGTAGTGCTCCAGATTCTGCGAGTCGTTGCGTCCGAGCTTGCGTTTTATCTCGCGGTAAGATTCCAGAACGCGATCGACACGGCGCTGATCTCGGCTCAATCGTCGGTGCTGATTTTTCTGCAAGGCCGGATCGGAATTAAACATTGCATCATACAATCCTCGTAAATTATTCGTCGAAGGGATGCCGCGTCCGAATTGATTGTACGAAAGCGTGTTCGATCGGCCTTCACCGCCCAGGCCTCCTTCATTGCCAAGCACGAGACTCGGATAGCGTGTCTTATGCCCATGTGTCGTTGCGGCGATTTGATCGAGCGACGGGCTTTTCACGGCAGCGGCCGGATTGCTGCCGGTCAGAAATGAATCGGCCGTGCTGTGCCCGCCAGCACTCACGCATTGGGGATGTTCCAGGCCTTGCAAAACGGTGATCCGCTTGGCCAGGGGAGTAAAGGCTTCCATTGACTTGCCGAAACGCAGTTGGCCTTCGACCACGGTTGGGTACCAACGCCAATCACCATGCAGGGCAAATCCGTGACCCACATACAGCGCCAGGAAGCGTCTGGGCGCCTCGAATTCTGCAGCACTTGCCATGCATTCGAACACCGGTAAACTCAAGGCCACACCACCCGCGCCACGGAGAAATGTACGTCGATGAATCTGCATTCTCTTAGCCATGATTATCTTCTCTCCATCCTGCCAACGTTGGCGCAGTGATTATTCTTGAATCTTAAATTGCGTGCCATGCCGATAAACCGTTGACGTAACAATTGCTTTGATCAGAACCCGCATATTGTATCCGCTTTCTTCAAACTCGGACTGCAAGGCTCGCACGATCGGCTCATCGCGAAACGTGAGTCGTCTGCCCAGGGCATAAGAAAGCATATGGCGTGTAAAACCATACGCGAACTGCCCGTGGCGTTGCTTGAGCAGAAACTGCTTTAACGGCAACAGGCCGTCAATCTCTTGTTCATCAATTTCAACTTTCTTTACAACCGGGCCAGCCTTTTGAATGGTGGTTCGCAGCAGGCCCACCGCATCAAGGCCTTCGGTGGCAATGCCCCATGGATCAATATCCTTATGGCAGTCATAACACGTTGTACCGGTCTTGAGATGTAAATCCAATCTCTGTTTGACCGATACAGGGACGCTGGCTTTGGCATTGCCGGATGGTTCCGGTAGTGAAGGCACGTCTGGTGGCGGATCGGACGGTGGATCACCCAGCAGGCGCGAACGTATCCAGACTCCACGGTTGACCGTGTGGGCATCTTGCCCATTGGATTGAGCCAGCATGACCGCAGCCTGCGCCAAGACGCCGCCACCTCGATCATTGGGCGCATCAACGGCCACAAATCTTGGCGTGAAGACATCGGCGATACCGTAATGCTCAGCCATTGTTTCGTTCACCATCACAAAATCAGATTCCAGGAAACTGAGGCAACTCACATCCTCGTGAAGAACGCGTGCAAAGAATTCGACACATTCCTGCTTCATATATTCCCTGATTCGCAGGCCACGATCTTTGAATGCGGGATAGTAGTTCGGATCGATCGCGATCTGATCGAACCGAGTGAAATCGACCCATTGTGCTACAAAGTCCTCGATAAACCGCCTCGCACGTCCGTCGGCGAGCAGGCGATCAACCTGCTGTTCGATCTTAAGGTCATCAAGATGCTCATGGTCCCCCGACAGCGCAATCAACTTTGCGTCCGGTGGGCCGTTCCAGAGGAAGTAAGACAGACGGGAGGTGAGGTCGTAATTGTTAGATCGGCGCAGATATAAAAAACGTGGGTCGCTTAGTATCGTGACGATTGAGCTTCGTAATGCTTCAAGATCACTGCTGCCGGCGGCAATCTCTTCGGCCCATATCTTGTCGATATGAATCGCGTCGGCTTTGGACAAGGGCCGGCGCCAAGCCCGTTCGGCGAGCAACTTTAACTTGCCCGGCAAATGTTTTCCGTCCAGTTTCGCATCCGTCAGGAACGGTTGGACTGCTGCTGGTGGCCAGGTCTCAGAGAACGGCGTTTCGAACTCCACCTTTTCAATAACCACATACCCATGCGTTTTCATCGCGTCTGGATATATTGCGGGCCCCTTGGCCTCATTACCGTGTGTGCCGTTGTTGCCATTTGCCGAAGGAATTAAGCCGTGAGTATGGCCAAACGCTTTTATCCATTGTTCATCGGGCCGTACGAGGAAAATTGGCTCAGTCCAATTAAATCGCGCAGGCAGTTTAAACCCTTCGAGCTTGTTATGATTTACAATCGATAGCGTGCGGAACTTCAACCAGTAACCGGGGCTTCGATCGTTGTCCAAGATGGGGTCTGAAACGACGCCAAGGTGTTCTTCCAGCGTACCGAACATTTCAAAGTGTTGCGGCCCTTCTTTGACAGGGACGGTGATCGGCT
>JAAEPL010000233.1 GCA_024232675.1 Planctomycetaceae bacterium | reverse complement strand
CCAAAAACTGCTGCCTATTTCCGTTCTGGGTTAATCTGTCACATCTACGGGGTCGTTAACTGGACAAGTTCCTTATTTCTCACCTCGAATTCTGGCGGTTTATCCGATTCGAGTCGTATCGCCACCGAGGCAAGGAATGGCTTGGTTGGTATCAAAGTGCCGTTTTCTGGAATTGCTGCTGCCCGGCAGGCGTGCAGCAACGTGCACTCACGTGCACGCCCATCGAGCACGGCCATGGCATAGGCTTGCGTCTGTGTGAGCGCACGTTCGTCCTATTCGCCGAGCCATATTTGGGTCACATTACGGCAAGATTATCGAACACCCACGCGTCGAGTAAGAGATTCTTCGATCAGCGAGGCGGTAACACCTGGTTCACGCTGAATCGATTCAAGCTCGTCGGCAACTAACAGGCCGCGACCGCCGACTTTGGATGTCTTGCGGATCACCATGTCGTATTCCACTTCGGTCGTGTTTCCACTCGGCAGGAAATTCGTGAGGTACATTACGCAAATGCCTTCGCGATCAACGGTGTAGGTACCAATTGCAGTTATATCGATAAGAATTCTTCCGCCCTCTCCATCGTTGGTGTTGATACGCACGCTTCGCGTAACGCCGCCGCGGCCATCGAATTCGGTGACGCCAATCGATCGGGATTGAAAACCATCTGCGCGTCCCGCGGTCGCATACGATCCGGAAAGCGAGCGGAGGTTGAACTGACTTTTCCCGGGCTTACCGAAGTTCTGAGTTATGGCGGTTGCCGACGACGGTTGGGCGACGTTGATACCAATCATCGCAGTAGCGAACAAAACGATTAAGATGGCGACAGATTTTTGCATTGTTGTCTTCTTGTAATAGCTAAGGGACCGTGAGGGGCGACCGAATGATAGCCAGCGTTTTGCCCACACTATAATTACTCAGGAAGGAATTCGAAATGATTTCTGTGGTTTCTGTCACAGAGAATCGGCTGATATTTTTAGGGGCTGGGGGAACCCAACGTGAGAGGGGGCTTTTTCTGAAAATGGGTCGAGCGAAGTCGGCCCAGATCACGTTGATAATGGGCAGCAATACCCAGAAAAATCCCGCCTTGCCCCCAAGGCACGCGTGACCGGCAGGAGGCCATGATCAGGCAAGGTCTGCCTCACAAGACAGTCGGTAACGCATGTTGAATCTTGGTTTGGAGTCGAGCGGAATCGCGTTGGATTTTCGACCACTCAAATTTTAATCAACGACTCGGTAAGCCGAGGCCCGCAGAGGGTCGGCTATTGCAACGCTAAATGTTGATGCTGGTAACCGCATTCGCGCGTATTCGAACATGCAGAGCGTGGGTCGTGCCCAGCTGCCGGCCCCCATATCTGTCGTTCTCTGACCCAAACGCTGCCGCGGAATGCAAGCCTGTCCGTTGCCACGTCAAAATTCGCTGGAGCGAATCTTAATCGAAAACATGTCCGTGTTCGAAGCGTTCGTCACTACCTGCGGCTTTCGTCAAAGCTGCCACATTTTGCTTGGTGAAAAAGCCTTTGAAATGCTGACAACGTTCCACATATTCCGTGATCAAAATCGAGAACTTGGAGTGTTTCGAGAAGATCTGTTTTAAGTCCGGTGAGTCGGCACACTCCCCGACGACATGGGCAAGAAATGGAATCTTTAGTTTGGCCAATTCGCCCACCACGAAATCCACATTTTTGACATCTCCGGAATGGTCTCCATCCAGCACTTCGTAAGCGATGTGGTGCATCCGCCGTCCGAAATTGCGAACAAAATTTTCGGTGGGCATGGGAAGATTTTCAAACGAGTTAATGAACGAGGGTGTATTGTTCGCAGTAAACACCTTGGCGGGAGATTGCTTGTCGTCTTCCACGCGGTGATTGCGATTCACGTTGGTTGACGAATTCATGTCGGCAATATTGTAGGCACCCCAGAAATAGTAATTCGACATGGTCAGGAACTCCAAAATGGCGTCCTCTCTTTCCCCTGCCAAGATACGTGTAGCCATGTGATCGACACCCGTCAGTAGGTGTTTGACGCCCAAGTCGGTAACCTTTTGATCGTGTGCATCCAGTTCCGCTTGTTGTTCGGCCGTTAATTCAAAGCGCTCGCCTAGTTGCAGTGAGTCGTAATCATCGAGATCGTGATTGGTGTAGCCGACCCGATTGCAGGTGAAATCTGAGGGATAGGTAAACCACAAATGGTCATTGGCGTAAAACTTGTTTTCCGTCTCGTCAGGATAATGGAAACGAATATTGTGCGATTCCAGAGTCGTCCGAGTTTGTTCCATATCCTGGGTGTGAAAGATTTCACCGATGTACCTCGCATTGGGTTTTTTCATTGCCAGCGGATACAGCATATTCATTCGGCGAATGTCGTCTTCGTATTCAGGATCAAGCGGCTCCAGAACGATGAAGCGAGGAAATTCTGGCTGAGATTCCAGAATGTAGATCTTGTGAGTGTCACTGACGTAGCTTGCCCGCAAACGGTAGGGAGTCATGGTGTAAAGTTCGGCGAGATAGGGTAATCCATCCCCTGTGTCGACTTGGACTGCCAAGGCGCGAATTTTGCCGAGCAAATCATCGATACCACTGGACACCCGACGCTCGTAGATCTTGATGCGGTACTCATTAAAGAAATCGGAGTTCTTTTTATCGCCGACCGGATCGTATTTCATGATGTCGAGTGTCATTTCCAAGCTCCTTGGAATCAGTGGATAATATTAGTGAGGCTTAATCGTAATACTGCAACAGATGCGGGTGCATCAATTCTCGCTTCGCACGAGCAGCGGGTATTCGGGTTGCCACATTTTTTCGTCGACGAGTGCTTCCAGTTTTTCGCGATCAGTCTTCGGGGCCAAGCCTTGTTCCTGAGCTTTCATGCCAACCGCGATCGCAATATGGCGTGCAAGTCTTCTCAGGTCAGTCAGGGGGGGGAGAAGTTCACCGTTGGGGTCAGTCACGACGGGTGAGAACTCTTTAAGTGCGATGGCGGCCACCATAAACATCTCATCGGTGACTCGGTTGGCTCCCGAGGCCAGCACGCCTAAACCCATCGCAGGAAAAATGTAACTGTTATTACATTGGGCGATGGGGAACGCCTTGCCCTCAAAATGGACCGGGTCAAACGGGCTGCCCGTGGCCATAATGGCGGTTCCATTAGTCCATTCAATCAAATCCTGAGGGTCTGCTTCGCAGCGGGAAGTGGGATTGGAGAGGGGGAAAATGATCGGACGCTCGCAGTGTGAGGCCATATCGCGGATGATGGATTCGGTGAAAACACCGGGTTGGCCCGTGACACCAACCATGATGGTTGGATGCGCATTCTGGACCGTCTCCGCGAATGAAATCTCGCCATCTGATTCGGTTTCCCAGTCCTTTAAGTCAGCTAGTTTCTGTTGAAATGGAATTTTATACGGCGCTAAATTTGTACGGCCGTCATGGATCAGGCCGTGGCTGTCGATCACGAAAAACCTTGCCCTAGCGTCCGCTTCCGACATCCCGGTTGCCACCATGGTTGCCACCAATTGATTGCTGATGCCAATGCCGGCTGATCCTGCACCTAGCATCACAATGCGGTGTTCATCCAGCGGTTTACCGGTAGCCGCTGCCGCGGCCAAAATGGTACCGGTGGTGACTGCCGCAGTGCCCTGAATATCATCATTAAAGGTGCAAAGTCGATCACGATATTTCGCTAGGATGGGCGAGGCGTTTTTCGAAGCGAAATCTTCGAATTGCAATAGCACGTCTGGAAATGCTTCCATGACGGCCACCACAAAATCTTCAATGAATTGGTTGTACTCGTCTCCGGTGATCCGTTCGTTTCGCCAACCAATGTATTTGGGATCGTTGAGACGGTCTTGGTTGTTGGTGCCTACATCCAACATGATCGGCAGTGTCGTCGTGGGGTCGATGCCTCCAATTGCCGTATACAACGAGAGCTTCCCAACGGGAATGCCCATGCCACCGGCGCCTTGGTCTCCCAGTCCCAGAATTCGTTCGCCGTCGGTTACCACAATCGCTTGCACCTTTTTCAGCCCGCAATTACTTAGCATCTCACGCATGCAATGCCGTTCGGGATAGGCGATGAAAATTCCCCGCGGGCGTCGATAAATTTGGCTGAACTTTTGACAGGCCTCGCCCACAACGGGTGTGTAGATAATGGGTAACATCTCATCGATGTAATTTAAAACCAAGCGATAGAACAGCGTCTCGTTTGTATCTTGCAAGCTGCGAAGAAAGATGTGTTTATCGAGGTTGGTGGGTTCCAGTTGGAAAGATAAATAACAACGCTTGACCTGTTGTTCAATATCCTCGACGTGAGGCGGTAGCAAGCCTACCAATCCAAAGTCGTGTCTTTCTTGTTCGGAAAATGCGGTCCCTTTATTGAGCAGGGGCATATCCAACAATTCTTGGCCCGTTAAGTTGCGGGCCACTATCCGTTCGCGGGCCGATTGCTGCTTCGTCATTGATTTTCCCGATCTCTTACTGACCTTGTGTAGGTTCTAAATATTCGCCTTGAATTCGTCTCGCCAGCCCTGCCACTGGCTATGATCTCCCTTGATACCCATGATCGCTTCCTTGACCTTGGAGATCCCAAAACCCCAGGCTTCGTCTATCGTGATGGTGGGGGGCATGGTCAGTTCGCCAGGGCTGACAATCGCGTCGATGAGAAAGGGCTTGTCGGAGGCCAGCGCCTGTTCGATCGCTGGAACTATATCGGCGGCATGCTCGACACGGACCCCGTCACCTCCGCAGGCTTTCGCGAATTCAGCAAAATTAGGATTCAACAAACCCGTTGCTTCATTATTCATTGGCAGCCCGGCGACCTCCATTTCCATCTTTACAAAGCCCAGTTCTGAATTGTTGAATACGATCACCTTAATCGGCCAATTGAAGCGAACCGCGGTTACGAAATCTTGCATCGACATGGCAAAACCACCATCACCACAAAAGGCCCAGACTTGTCGTTTGGGATCTACCGAGGCGGCTCCGATCGCGACCGGCAACCCAGCGCCGAGCGAACCGTGGTTGAAGGAGCCGAGCATACGTCGCTCACCATTCAGGCGGACTTGACGTGCGATCCAAACGACACACTCACCAACATCAACACCGAAAATGGCATCATCAGAAGCGTGTTCGCTGATCGCTTTGGCGAATATTTGCGGATGCAAAGGCTCATCGGTGCGTGATAGCGATGCCTGTTTATCCATTTGTTTCAGCCATTTGTCACGCATGTGCTCTAACCCGGCCAGGAATTTGCCGGGAGTCCGAGCTTCGACTTGCGGTTCCAACGCTTGCAATGTCTCTTTGCAAGTGCCGACCAAGCCCACATTAACCGGCGCTCGACGTCCGATGTTTTCCACTTTGGAATCAACCTGAATGATCTGCAGCCCATCCGGGATGAAACCGTCATAGGGGAAATTGGTACCGAGCATGAGTAGAACATCGCAATCCCAGATAGCGTGGTAACCGGAGGGGTTGCCAATTAGTCCAGTGAGTCCGACCACGTTGCCATCGCCATAATCAAAGATATCTTTAGCGCGTAAGGTATGGACAATAGGGGCGTTCAGTTTTTCGGAAAGTGCGAGCACCTCGGCTTTCGCATTACGGCAACCCACCCCGCAGAAGATGGCAACTTTTTTTCCACCGTTGATTAGGTCCGCTGCTCTTTCAATCGCCTCCGCAGGTGGGTTAATCGTAGAGGGCGACAGGACCAGCGGATGCATGAAATGTTCACTTTTGACCTTTGCCAAAGTGACATCGATGGGCAGCTCAATCCGGGTAACGCTCCGTTCAATGAGTGCTTTTTGAACTGCGATTTCCGCCAGTCGCGGCATTTGATTGGGGGTGTTGATAATAGCTTGGTAGGAGCAAATATCACTGAACATTTTGGACAGGTCGACTTCTTGGAAATAGCCGGTACCTCGTTCAGCGTGGGCCACCTGTCCAGTGATGGCAACGACGCCCCCCCCTTCTCGCTTGGCGTTGTAAAGCCCGTTAATTAGGTGCAATGCACCAGGGCCGACGGTGCCTGCGCAGACCCCAATGCCTCCGGTGATTTCGGATTCTGCATAAGCCATGTAAGCCGCGTTTTCTTCATGGCGAACGCCGATCCATTCGAATCGATCATCCTTGCGAATGGCTTCCAATAGGGCGTTTAGCGCGTCGCCCGTCACGCCAAATATCTTGCTTACGCCAACGCCCGCGAGAATTTCCAGTAGGTTTTCGCATACATTTTTTTTCATGGCTTCAATTTCCTTGCTTTCGACGGAGCTTTTCCAGGCTTTGCTTTATATCGGGAAGAATTAATAAAGGTTCCAGTTCTTTTCGCTCGTAGGAAACGATGTTCATCTTTTCCGTGCATTGGACGCTGTACTCAGGCGTGGTTTTATCCAGTAATCCGTCAACGCCAATACAATCGCCCGCTCCCAATTCGCCCACGACCTTTTCTGTACCGTCCGGATTCGTTTCCAGAATGGAAGCTTTGCCGTTAACCACAATGGAAAATCTTGCGGCTGGCTCATTTTGGTGAACGACCATTTCCCCAGACTCAAAATGTGCTTCGGTGAATGATGCCGGATTATCCATGCCCGTCTGAACCAATTCTCGGCCACACAAAATATCCGTGAACCAAGAGATGCCAACTTTAATCTTGCGATCGATACCAGGTAGTTTTGTCCAGTAAGCCATCCGCCAGATCAACCAAGCGACGAACCCATGCACATTGATTTTTCCAAACATTTGAATGATGGCTCGACGGTGTCCGAGGGCAGCCATTTTGCCAAGTTCGGTAAAGGCGAAATCGGATTGAGGACGGTTGTCCAGGCAGGCGACAATGTTGGTCGCACAGGTTTTAGCCTCGCGAATGGCAAATTGAGCGGTAGGAGGACAGAAACCATCTGTTTTGGGGTGCGGGATTAGCGCGCAATCTCCCAACGCCCAAACATTGCTAAATCCCTCGACTTGCATCTTCAGGTCGGATTTGATTCTGCCATGGTCGTGGGGGACGTCAATATCCAAGACGAGGGGATTGGGACTCGAGGGTACGCTGGAAACCAACGTTTTCGTGGGGATGCGTTGTCCATCGCCCAACACGGCAAAATCGGGTGTTGCCGTTTTGATCATCATGTCGAAGATGAATTCGACTCCGCGTTTTTGCAGAAGTTTTTGTGCGTAATTGCCGAGGCTTTCCGGCATCTCGTGATTAAGAATGCGATCGCCTGCATGAACTAGGATGACGCGGATTTCTTCTTCGCGAATATTGAAATATCGCCGAGCGCAGTCACGCACAAAGTCATTGAGTTCGGCACAAACTTCGACTCCGGAGAACCCACCACCGCCGATGACAAAGGTTAGTAGCTCGTTCCGCAAAACAGGATCCGTCGTGTTAGCGGCTTCGCTGAGCACGCGGATCAAATGATCTCTCAGGCGGAGCGCGTGCAGCAGATTCTTAAAAGGAAAGGCGTGATCATGTAAGCCGGGGATGTTGCGGAAATCTGTGACGTTGCCTAACGCAATTACTAGGTGATCGTAATGCAGTTGCGTAGAAGTCGTTTCAAACGCCGGGGCCAGAGTAACGGTTTGCTGTGCGACATCGACTTTGTCGACATCGCGTATATAGATTTGGGTCTTCGGAGCTAACCGTCGCAAGGGAGTGACCGTATCCAAAATGCCGATGTTCCCCGAAATGACTTCGGGAAGCATGGGCTGGAATACGAGGTAATTTTCGCGGCTGATTAAAATAATCTCGACATCATCACGTCGACGGATACGGCGTTCCAGTTGCATTGCCGTGTTAATGCCTGCAAAACCGCCTCCAAGGATGATAATTCGTTTTTTTGGCACGGTGCAACTCGCAAAGCGTTTCGGGTGGTGTGGAGTTTAAGTCTGCGGTTGATGGTTAGGTCGAAAGGTATCAGCAGCAGCAGCAGCCCAGGCTTTCGCTAAGATTGGATGGTGGCAGGTGCCATTCACCAAAACATTACTTTCTAAAAATTTATAGGCAGCTTGGTAGGTTTGAACCTTGTTGGGTTCGATGCGTTTGGAGACATGATGGGGACAGAGTTCATCGGGATGCTCTAAGCCCATGGCCGCCAAAAGTTCATTGAAAGCTTCCAGCGTATTGCTATGGAATCTAAAAACGCGTTCTGCTTTGTCGGGGACGTTCAAAGCCTGATAGCGGCCCGGTTGTTGGGTGGCGACTCCCACCGGACAGGTATTGGTGTGACATTTTTGAGCTTGAATACAGCCCACGGCCAGCATGAAGCCGCGAGCGGCCAAACACCAATCTGCACCGATTGCCAAATTGCGAACGATGTGAGCTGCCGAGGAAACCTTGCCGGCGCAAGCGACCTTGATTTTATCGCGTAGTCCACATCCAATTAATGAGTTGTGAACAAATACAAGCCCTTCAATAAGCGGGGCTCCCATGCTGTTTGAAAACTCGGGCGGGGCCGCTCCAGTGCCGCCTTCTCCACCATCCACGTTAATGAAATCGGGTAGAATACCGGTCTCTAGCATCGCTTTGCAAATTGCCAGAAACTCGTGTGGCATGCCAATGCACAATTTGAAACCGACCGGCTTGCCGCCCGAAAGATCTCGTAAATGCTGCACGTAATGGCACAGTTCGATGGGCGTTTGGAAAGCCGAGTGGGCGGGGGGTGAAAGGCAATCTTCCCCCATGGGAATTTTCCTCGTCTGGGCAATTTCGTGGGTGATTTTGGCGGCTGGCAAAACGCCACCATGCCCCGGTTTGGCGCCCTGGGAGATTTTGATTTCCACCATCTTGATTTGATCTTCAACCGCTTGCTCGGCAAACAGGTCGGAATTGAATGTGCCGTCGTCGTTGCGGCAGCCAAAGTAGCCAGTGCCAATTTGCCAGACGATATCCCCACCATATCTTTGGTGGTAGGGGCTGAAACCACCCTCGCCGGTCCAGTGCGCGAAACCGGCTTTTTTGGCTCCTTGATTCATGGCCATAATGGCGTTGGGACTAATCGCCCCGAAGCTCATGGATGAAATGTTTAACAAGGAACACGAGTAAGGCTTCTTGCATTGCTCTCCGCCAACCAAAGTGCGGAATGGCTTCTCAGATTTTTTAGTGGGTGCGATGGAATGCATGATCCATTCGTACTCATCCGAATAGACATCAATCTCTGTCCCAAAGGGTTTTAAGCCTTCGATGTTTTTAGACCGCTCGTAAACGAGAGATCGCTGATCTCGATTAAAAGGACGCCCACTCGTGTTAGTTTCCAGAAAATACTGCCGCATTTCCGGGCTGATGAATTCCATAAGGAAACGAAGGTGGGCCAAAATGGGAACACTTCGCGTAATGCTGTGTTTGGTTTGGCAAATGTCGTAGGTTCCCACCAGCGCGAGCAATCCCGCGATCGCCACTCCAATTAACCACCAGTTACTAAAAACCAGTGTCAGGATGACGAAAACGATCGTCAGGATGATCGAAATAGCGAACGCCGCGTATCGCATGAAAGGCCCCCAAAAAAGTGGAAATCACTCGTTTGTTTTTTCGTTGGTTGGATGTCTGGAAAGCAGGAAGTCAACAATGTGGGAAAGGTCCTCGCTGGATATTGAGCCAGCGAAGGATGGCATGTTGTAGCCACCATTCATAATGCGAATGGTAATATCTTCACGGGTCAACTTTTGTCCGATGTCGGACAGAACGGGTCCGCGGTGACCGCCGTAACCATCGATATGGTGGCAGTACAGGCATCCTTTTTTGTGAACGAGTTGCCCGCCCTCGAAAACCGGACCGGAACTTACGCCGATGACTGATTCCGGCAGGGGATCGACGCCAAAATCGGGTGACCAAGGCTTGTAGTAGCCATAGATCGTCAAGACGACGAAGCTGGTGGCTCCAAAAACAATTAGACCGACCGCCCAGGGTCTTTTACTGGGTGCGCGTTGGCCTTTATTCGAGATGAATGGCACTAGCAAAACGGCCAAGAACCCAAAAACCGGTGCTCCCAAAATGATCCATGTCTCCATGCTGGAAGGCAACACAGAAAGCACGGTGAAGTACCACCAAAAATACCAGTCTGGCATTGGGTTGGAGTGGATGTTGCTGGGGTCCGGCGGTGTACTCAGAGCGGGCGGCCCGAGAAAGGCGGCACACAATACGATGCCTGCTACCACAAACGTTGAAAACACGACATCTCGCCACATGGCATCGGGCCAGAAAGGAACGCCTGTTTTTTCGAGTCGCGCTTCGTACTCTTCCTTGTAAGTCTCCGGGTCGACGGGTTGCTCCGGATTGGGCATCTCGGATACGCCGTGCCGCAATAAAAAGACCATATGTAGTCCAATGCCGGCGAAGATGATCGCGGGCATAATGAAGACGTGAAAAACAAAAAATCGGGTCAGCGTTGCACCGCCGACGACCGCGCCTCCAAAGATGAAATCCGAGATCCATGGCCCGACGACTGGCGCACGTGCGGCCATTTCGGCAGCCACCATTACGGACCAAACGCCATTGTCATCCCAGCGCAGTAATTGTCCGCTAAAGGCCATGCCAAAAACGACCATCATTAACACCACGCCGCTCATCCAATTCAATTCGCGCGGATATTTGTAAGTCGCATGCAGGTAGACTTGGCACATGTGCATGACGGTCAACATGACCATCGCCGAGGCGCCGTAGAAATGCATGCCACGAAGCAGATTACCCATGAAGGCTTGGTCGGTAATATACTTTAGGCTCTCGTAGGCCTCGTCACCGCCCGGCACGTAAACCATCGCCAGGCAGATTCCGGTCAAGACTTGTACTAAAAAGGCGGTCAGAGTGGCACTGCCAAAGACGTACCACCACCGCGCGTCGCGCGGAACGATATGTTTCAATAAGGGCAGTACGTAATCGGAGTAACCCGAACGCTCGTCTATCCAGTTCCAGGTTTTTTTAATGGGATTCATGGTTTAATTTTCAATGTATGAAGGATCATACGTCGATGGCTTTCAACGGCGTGGTGGTGAGAGGCACCGGCGTAGTCTTGATTTCAACGATTCCATCGCGCACCCGAATTTGCATGCGATGCAGCGGTTCAGGCGGTGGACCTGCAGCAACCGTTCCGTCTTTGTAGTACACGCCGCCATGGCATGGACACATAAACAGTTCCGGGCCTTTCACCCATCGGACGGGGCAGCCCAAGTGCCGGCAGGTGATCGAAAAGGCCGTGAATTCGTTATCAATCATGCGAACCCAGGCACCAGATCGCGACGTGACGCCCGCCCACGGTAGCGGCGCGGGGTCTTCGTACCTGACCAGCTTGAATTCGTCGTTGAAATCCTCTGGCTTGCCGATATCTCGCCAAACTTCTTTAGGTTTTTTGACAACAGGTGCAAGTATGAAAGCAACTCCGGGCAATGTCATCATGGCACCGATAACCCCGGACAAGGCAATCGAAATCTTCGCCAGGAAAGAACGCCTCGCGGCGCAATCTTCACACGATACTTGGTCTTCGGGTGATTCAGGATTCATCTTGCACGCTCCACTCGTAACACAATTCTTTCATCCAGCTGAACAAGCCCCATGCCAGTAGGCCCAGCCCAGCAATGGACATCCACCAAATATTAATTCCAAAAGGGTGGCTCAGCAGTCCCCAGAAAATCATCATCACGGCCATGGAAATGGTTATGGGCGCGTAGGTGTCGCGAATCATTTCTTCGGGTTCGTTGGTCGTTTCTTGCTCGGACATGGGCGTAAACTTCAAAGCAATGCGTTAATTGAATCGGTCAGTTTGGTTGGCGGTTAGCGGCCGTTAAACCAGATGTGCAGGTTCGTGGTCGCTCGCTACCGGTCCTTTGATGGTTTCTGGGTCAAGTACTTTGTACCATCGGCACAACAGGCTAATTATAGCACCCACATAGAGAGTGCATGGCGGCACCCACATTAACAATCCCCCCAAGTTCTGGTCGACCATGGGAGTGAAACCAGCGGCCTGTAAACTGGCCATGATTCCAAGGGAATCCACACTTTGGGCGAAAACTGGACAGACGATACTGTTGGTAAACGTGATGTAAATTCCTAGTAGCGTGCAACCAAGGCAAGCCGAGAATAAGTAAACAATACCGGAGGGTGGTGATAGACGAGTGCTTTCCAACGGGCCAAAAATCGGCCACCAAAAAACCAAACCAGCCAGCATGAATGAACTATCGCGGAGCAGACCAATGGATGCGTTTTGAGTTGAGACACTGCATAAATTAGGCACGTGCCAAAACCACATCGCTCCGACGCCCCCAATCCAACCGATCATCACCAAGGCCTTTGCCAGTTGCGGTTTTGGCGTATCCGAGAACCAACTGGCCACGCGTTGTTTGGGTAAAGCCAGAATCAGGCAAAGCGGAACGATCAACAGCATTAATAGATGTTGAATCATGTGGGCACTAAATACATACCCATTCGCTAAATAGCCGATGGGAGAAACGAATGCGACGGCCATGAACGCCACGCCTAAACCCAAAGCGAAACGGCGTAGCGGCGGCATGCCTTTGAATGTGACAAAATAAACCAGCAGAATGATTCCGATCGCCAGCCATACCAACGAATCCCAATTCCACAGTTCCGGTATGAGCATCATTTGAAAACATCCAGATAGATAATGGAAAATACTGCAATCCAAACTACATCAACGAAGTGCCAGTAAACCCCGACGGCAGCAAAGACATGGGTTCGTTTGGAGGTTAAGTAGCCTAGGCGACCAAGCATATACATGATTCCCAAGACAATAATTCCACCCGTTACGTGCAGGCCGTGAAAACCAGTCACGGTAAAGAATGTCGACGCAAAGAGATTACGATTGACGGTAATGCCGTTGGAAATTAAACCCGAGTACTCCCAAACTTGCCCGCCGATAAAGACACACCCCAAAAGGATGGTGAGGCCGAGCCAAAGCTTGAAACCACCAATTTTGTCTCTGCGTAGACAGCGTTCGGCGATCCAAAACGTCAGGCTGCTGGAAAGCAAGATCAAGGTGAAAAAACCCGTTCGCGAAACATCCAGTGCTGTTTCAGAAGTGGGACCCTCGATCTCGTCACCGGAGTTAAAGACGACGTAACTTACGAGCAATAAAATAAAGAAAATCGCTTCGGAGATAACGAAGGACCATGCTGCAACCTTTGCTCCAGCGGGCCGATGGCCCCGGTCTTCCGGCGTTTTTTCCGATTTCCAATCCGCCAAGTCCGGATGATCGGCATCCCAAACGGGGCGACGACTTTTGATCTCGGGAAGCTCTTTGAAATTCTCCAGCGGAGGTGGCGAGGTGGTAGCCCACTCCAAGGTGAAGCCTTCCCATGGATTATTGCCGGCCACAGCGCCCGACTTCATACTTTTCAGGATATTCCAAACCAGCACGAGCGTGCCGGCTGCCATAAAAACAGCACCCGCGGACGATATCCCATTACATAGGGCCCAGCCTGGATTGTCGTCGTAGGTGTAGACACGCCGTGGCATGCCCATCAGTCCGAGCAAATGTTGGATCCCAAAGGTCGCGTTGAAGCCAATCAACCACAGCCAAAACTGCAGTTTTCCAAGCTTCTCGTTAAGCATCCGGCCAGAGATTTTGGGGAACCAGTAGAAGGTCGCTGCGAAAAGCGAAAATACGATCCCTCCCACTAGGACATAATGAAAGTGAGCGACGACGAAATAGGTGTCGGTGAGTTGCCAATCGACTGGGACCGTCGCAAACATGATGCCCGTCAAACCGCCAACTACAAATTGGATTAAAAATGCGATCGCAAACAACATGGCGGTGGTGAAGCGAATCGAACCGCCCCACAACGTGGCAGTCCAGTTGAAAATTTTGACGCCAGTCGGCAGGGCAATCAGTAACGTCGCGGCAGCGAAGAAAATATTGGGGCCCATGCCTAAACCCACCGCAAACATGTGGTGAGCCCAGACGGTGTAACTCAATAACACAATGATCGTCGAGGAACCGGCAACGAACGCATAACCGTAAATCGGTTTGCGAGAAAATACCGGGATGACTTCCGAGACAATGGCAAATGCTGGTAAAGCAAAAACATAGACTTCGGGGTGCCCAAACATCCAAAAGAAGTGTTGCCAGAGTAACGCCGAGCCGCCTCGCGCCGGTTCGAAAAATGCCGCACCTAACATTCGATCAATCAACAACATCGAGATCGCAGAATTTAACGGTGGGATCGTAATGACGATCAAAATGGCTTGCATGAACATGATCCATACAAACAAAGGCACGCGTTGCAAACTCATGCCAGGTGCCCGGCAACACATCACAGTGGCCACGATATTGATGGCGCCAGAGATAGAGCCAATGCCCATTACGGCTAAACCGATGATCCAATAGTCGACGCCCGGCAAAGAGCTAAATGGCTTTGTGGACAGGGGGGCGTACGAAAACCAGCCAGCATCCGGTGCCGAACCCGTGAAGAAGCTGAAGTAGAGCAAGGTGGCACCAAATGGCAACATCCAAAAACTCATGGCGTTAAGACGCGGGAATGCGACGTCTTTGGCCCCAATCATCAAGGGCACGATGAAATTTGAAAAGCCGGTAAAAACCGGCATGCCCACCAAGAACACCATCGTTGTTCCATGCAATGTGAACAACTGGTTGAACATCTGTGGGCTAACCAAGTCATTTTTGGGAACGGCTAATTGTGCACGGATTAAAAGTGCTTCGACGCCGCCCACCAGCAGAAAGAAAACCGCCAGCAACATATACATGATGCCGATGCGCTTATGATCTACTGAGCAAATCCACGAGAATAGATTCCGCCGCGAGTCGGCACCTAGGGAGTCGGGTTGTAGCATACCGTTGGCCAAATCAAGGACTCCAAAGGAAGGTGACCAGTTGCTTCACTTGTTCGTCTGTGAGATTAAAGTCCGGCATTTTGCAGCCCGGCTTATAGGTTTGAGGATCTTTAAGCCAGCGGCCGAGGTTTTCCTGAGAGTTTTTCAGGACCCCCGCTCCAATAATAGCGCGATCTGAAATGCGGGTTAAGCTAGGACCTATGCTCGGGGTCGAGAGTCCCTCGAGGGCATGGCAATTGATACAACCTTCCGACAAGAAAATGGCTTTACCAGCCTCTTTGGTCGAAAGCTTTGCTCCGCTTGAGGAAGCGTCTTTGCCGTCCGGTGCCGTTTTGGCAACCTGCTGAGCAGTCGTTTTATCGGCCGCCGTGGCCTCCTGCTTCCATTTTTCGTACTCTTCTGGCGAGGTTACGAATACTTTGAATTTCATCCAAGTATGCTGAGTGCCGCAATATTCCGCACATCGGCCCTCGTAAACTCCCTCTTTTGTGGCTTCCAGCCATATGTAATTGGGGTGCCCGGGTATGGCGTCCATTTTACGGGCTAGTTGGGGGATCCAAAACGAGTGGATCACGTCTGCTGATTCAATTTTTACGCGGATTCTCTTACCAGTGGGCAAGTGGATCTCATTCGCACCCACAATTGACGAATCGCCGTACTGGATTTCCCACCACCACTGGTGCCCCGTTACATGTAATTCCAATTCATGTGTGGAATCGGTTGGCTGAATTTTGGGTACCGCGTTCGTGGTCAGGATTAGTTTTGTCGTAATTACAAAAATCCAAACCAAAATCAGAATAGGACCTGTCATCCAAAATATTTCTGATTTGCTGCTGCCGAACTCTTGCTTCGGCGTATCCGCTTTGGCTTTACCACGCCAAAGAGCTATCACTATCAACCCTGTCACCACCACGAATATACCCAAACTGATCAAAACGACCGTTATGAATAACTCGAAGATTGCTTCCGCTTCTGGCGAAGCAGGTTGTAATAAAGGAAAGGTTGACACTGTGGATTGCTTCCACCCAAGTTATTTCTAGCGGTCTTCTTCGGTGATCCCGCCCCCAGTCCCATTAGAACAGTGGTAAAAGCCACATTCAAGCGGGAGTTTTCAGAATGTTCCCTTTAAGGGCATTAAACCGCGTTGGTTTTTCGCCTTGGGAGGGAATTTTCTAACGGCCGCAATGGAACTAAAACTTTACGCTGCCTTGCTGCGTATTTTTTCGTTGTAAAAAAGCAGCAATGAAGACGGCTTGCGACACTTACGCATCGTCATGTCGTGAAGCAAGTCTTAAGGTTTTAATGACTGGTTACTCGAATCTCTTTGTCAGGTTATTAAATTCTGTCGATGTCCTAACGCGGCTTGCCAAGTGCTTCGCTGCCTGATTGCTTGCGGTGAAACGAGGGTGTTTTGGCTCGCTTGTTTAATTTGTCTCGTGGGAACACAGGCAGATTAATGTCGTTTGCTAACTGCTTTACTAGGGTAAATGGGCCTTAAGGTGAGAAAATCACTATGAATTGGTTCGTGTCTTCAATAATCCCTACAGCTTTAGCAGCAGGAGTGCGTGCAACCCTGTTTGGCTGACACGGTTCTTCTCGGCGGGTAAGTGTAAGGTTGGAGTAGTTGCGGGGCAGGTTATCGAAATTTGGGTGACTGCACGGTTGGCTCAAGCCATTTTGAAGAGCTGAAATCATCCTTTTTGTCTGGCTTTTACTTTCGTTTGGCGTTTCGAAATTACTCGCCTTGGTGTTTAGGGGACTCATCGTAATAATATGGAAACCTCAGGCATAAGCGGGCGGTTCGCCCTGCCCAAGTGCGAGATGATGCTGCGATAATTCATATTGTTCAAGGATAAAAATGCCTCAGTCCCAGACGATTTCGTTCAGAGCAATTTGTCTTTGTTTCGTATTGGCCTTCGCTGCGGGTGGTCTTCTGGTTTTCCAGCAGCAGGGGGCGGACGCGCGCAGCAGGAGTGTTTCCACAACGCCAGTGACCTACGAGCTTGGCATGTCGGTTAACGGCACGGAAACGCGAAAGAATCCGGCGGCCGCTCATGTTGAGCAGCGCAAGCGAGCGGTGAAAAATCTCGGTAAAGAAAATCCTTTGCCCTTGCCCAGCAGCATGTCCGTGGCAGATTTTGAAAATCAAATGTTCGATTTTCTCAACGAACGTGTCTATGCGGATGAGCTTGCGTGGTTGAGCGACAAAAGAATTCGTGATACCGGGCCCTTCATCGCTGGCAAGTATTACGGCACGCATCCTGCCGTGAGGGTTTATTATTCGCCGGGCATCATCAAATGGCTCCAAGGGGGGCGGGTCGGCGAAATTCCTGACGGTGAAATGATTATCAAGGAACAGTACCAACCCCCGGCCATCCGCCATGCTGGTAAATCAGAGGATGAAATTCGGGAATCATTGGAATCATGGACGGTCATGGTGAAGGATTCAGCCGGTTCGCAAGACGGTTGGTTTTGGAGCAATCCAGTCGCCGATCAAAAAGTTACTAATAATCACCAGTACCCTTTCGACCATCCGGTCAGCGGATTTGGGCATTACTGCATTCGTTGCCACGGATCGGCCCAATCCGCCGAATTTGAATCAACGCGTAAGGGAAACGAGTTTACGTTTTCGGCATTGCGGAATATCGAAGGTTTTCCCGGTGAACCCATGGTCTTTCGCGTCGATGATTCATGGAGAGAGCAGACACACAATACGACCCGTACGGACGTTGATCAGGAGCTCGAGCGGAAACTCGGTGATTTATCGGCGGATTGGGAAATAGACCACGACTCCCACCCCCGTATCGCGCCGGAAGATTGCCCAGAATCCCGAAAGCTCGTATTAAACAGAAACTTTTTAGAATATTACGATTCCATCGCAGTGGTCGCTGCAGAGCAAGTGCAAAGGATTCCCCCCGTGACTCATGACTGGGTGGTGAATGAAACCGATGACGCAAACGGACTTGTCACTTCTAATCAGTGTATGAGTTGCCATGCGGGTGGTGTGGAGCCGTTTGGGCCGACGATGTTTGTGCCCATGCAAGAGGGCCAGCATGAGTATGGTGATGCGGGTTGGCATGTTTCTCCGTACGGTGAGTGGCGTTGGACGGCGATGGGGTTGGCCGGACGTGATCCGGTGTTCTACGCGCAGCTCGAAAGCGAGGTCGAGATTTTGAAAAATGAGTTTTCGCCTGAAATGGCTGACGACCTTTCTCGAAATTTGGTAGACACCTGCTTGCGGTGTCACGGAGCGATGGGCAAGCATCAATTTGATAGGGAGAAAACGGAGCCCGAGGCAAAGTATACGATTGAGCACGTGCATCTAACCGCAGGGGAAGACACTCATATTGGTAAGGGTGAAGAACGCTTTGGCGCATTATCACGAGATGGGATTAGCTGCGTCATTTGTCACCGCATGCAGCCTCGACCTCAACCGACCGACGACGAGCGACCGTACTTGCAGTTTTTTCTCGAGCATTCCACAACCGGTAAGTTTCATCTGGGGCCGGAGGATGAGATTTATGGTCCCTTCAAAGACGAAGAAATCTCGCCCTACGTGATGGAGCATTCTTTGGGCATGCTCCCCAAGCAAAGTGATTATCTCTCTTCCTCACAAATGTGTGGTACTTGCCATACCGTCAATCTACCGGTGGTCGATCGTCCGCTGGCTTCCTTGCATCCGGATGAACGGGAATTGGATTTGGTCGCGGGCGAGACCGTAGAAGTCTTCAAGGATTTCAAGCACCACGTTGAACAGGCCACTTATTTGGAGTGGCTGAATAGTGAATATGAAAATGAATTCAATAAAGACAACCCATTGGCGAAAAGCTGCCAGGATTGTCACATGTCCAAAGGGTTACGGGATGATAGAAACGATATCAACATTGATCAAATCGTGACCCGCATCGCTACGATTCAGGATACGACCTATCCCGATGCCGAAAATCTAACCTCATATGAAAATCTAGAAGTTCGTGTGCGGGAATCAGGTTATCGACGCCACAATTTTTCCGGGCTTAACGCGTTCCTGTTGGAAATGGTGAAGCAGTACGATGAAGTCCTCGGCGTGCGAAAAAATGACTTTATGACCGGGTCGCGGATGGATGTGGATAACGCGATTGAGAACTTTAAGTTAATCGCACAAACGCAAACGGCCCAGTTGAAATTGTCTGCTGAAAAGACAGCGGACAAATTGTTGGCCGATGTGAATATTCAAAGTTTGGTGGGGCACCGCTTCCCCAGTGGTGTAGGGTTTCGACGAGCGTTTCTGGAGCTGTTGGTTATCGAAAATGAGGGAACGTCAACGGAAAAGATCGTCTGGTCGTCGGGGCGGACCAATGAACTGGGGGTTTTAATCGGTCAAGATGGAAAACCGTTGGCTTCCGAGTCCTTTACCCGTGACGCCAGCGGTACTCAGCAATATCAACAACATCACCAGGTCATTAAATCCCCACAACAGGTGCAGGTTTACGAAACGTTGTTGTGGAATGATGCGGGTGAATTTACTACGAGCTTCATTCACGGTTGCGATGTGGTTAAAGACAACCGGTTCTTGCCCAAAGGCTGGAAACAAGAGGGCCCCGCGCCGGGAGTTTTGACGGGGAATTTTCTGCATGCGACTCACCCCGGGAAAACGGCATCCCTGGACCCCGCTTATCAGGATGGAAGTGGTTCGGATACGGTGCGTTACGAAATCGCTCTAAGCGAGCCAACGAAGGGTCCTTTGACAATACGAGCGACGTTGTTTTATCAGGCGATGCCTCCCTACTTCTTGAAGAATCTCTTTCAGAACGCGCCGAACGGGGAAGCTACGAAAAGACTTCATTACATGCTCAGTAACTTGGACCTGAAAGGGACAGCTGTTGAAGATTGGAAGCTGTTCATCACTTCGGATTCCGTAAGATTGGATTGAGCCATAGACCGCTCAATCGGCAGGAGCGTTGTGGTTGGTCGTGAATGCTCAAGCTTGCCTACCTGAAAGCAAGATGGGGAACGAATTTTTCTGGTTTCCATAGCCGCCCTCTTTTGTCGTTTTGTAATTCACAAACGGAAGTGTGGGGTGTCTTGGCCTGAGTTCGAGATTACAATAAAGGCATGGAAACATCCTTAGCAAGTCCCGCCATGCTACCGTTTAAAGTCCCGTTTTTGTTCTCCGTTTGGTCTCTTGCAGTCGTGGTCTCGTGCGACTGTTACGGGCAAAGCTCTCCGTCGGAAACGACGCTTTCATTTAATCGCGACGTTCGGCCCATCCTGTCCGATAATTGTTTCCAATGTCACGGTCCGGATGCCTCAACGCGGGCCACGGATCTTCGTTTGGACCTCAAAGAAAATGCCTTGGCTGATCGGGGTGGTTATTTCACTGTGGTCCCTGGGAAGCCTGAGCAGAGCGAATTGATTGAACGGATATTGGAGGAAGATTCTGATTTGAAAATGCCACCCGATGAGTCGGGCAAGGCATTAACGTCGGAACAGATACAAATTCTGAGGCAGTGGGTTGAGCAAGGCGCAGCATGGCCCGCGTACTGGGCGTATGAACCCCTGCAAAAGAATGACCAGCAAAGGTCGGCGACGACTTGGGGACGCGGTTGGATTGATGAATTGGTATGGCGCGGTCTAGCCGCCCGCCAATTGAAGCCATCGCCACCTGCCGATCCTGTAACTTTGGTACGTCGCCTGCATCTGGATTTAACCGGACTGCCGCCGAGTCCTGAGGTGGTGCGTGGATTCGTTTCCGGGGAGACGGGGTTCGATTACGAGTCTCTGGTTGATGGGTTGCTTGAGTCGCCCCAATTTGGTGAACGCATGGCGATGTACTGGTTGGATCTGGTGCGGTATGCCGACACCGTCGGCTATCACGGAGACCAGGATCACAACATTTCCCCCTATCGTTCGTGGGTGATTGACGCATTTAACCAGAATCTACCCTTTGATGAATTTACCCGCAGTCAATTGGCGGGTGATTTAATACCTGAGGCGACGCGCGAGCAAAAAATCGCCTCGGGCTACAACCGCTTGTTGCAAACGACACATGAAGGGGGTTTGCAAATCAAAGAGTACCGCGCGATTTACGCGGCAGATCGAGTCCGCAATGTGTCCGCCGTTTGGATGGGGGCGACTCTCGGATGTGCTCAATGTCACGACCATAAATACGATCCGTATACGGCCAAAGATTTCTATGCCATGGCTGCGTTTTTTAGCGACATTGATGATGAGCAACATTTCAAAATCGGAACCAATGCTCTACCGACTCGTAGACCGCCGGAGATTTTGATTATCGATGACGACAATCAGCAGCAATTGGACGAATTGGCTGTGCGAATTGCTGCGTTAAATAAAGAGCGGCAAGATCTAGAAAAGATTAAGAAATCACAGCCAATCGATGATGAGGTGAATGAACGAAAGCTTGGCAGCCTGCAACAACAAATAAAGCAATTGCGGGCCACACGCTCCGAAATCGAAGGCCGGGGGGCGTGGACGATGGTTACCAAGAGTCTAGCCGAACCCCGAGTGACACGAGTCTTGCCCAGGGGGAATTGGTTGGATGAAAGTGGAGCAGTGGTAGAACCCGCTGTGCCTGAATTCCTTCCCGCGATTTCCGCGGAACGCAGGGCGAGCCGATTGGATCTTGCTGATTGGCTTACGGATTCGCACAGTCTCAGTGGCCAATTGACCGCCCGGGTAATGGCAAATCGAATTTGGTACTTGTTGATGGGCAGCGGGGT
>JAAEPL010000232.1 GCA_024232675.1 Planctomycetaceae bacterium | reverse complement strand
TTTACTTAGGTAAAAGCCCACAGAACGGGATAAACACTTTTCAGCAAGTTCGCTTCCCACTCTGCCAAAGGTCGCTTCTTCGGCGTCGCCGCCTGCTGCTAACTTTCGCACGGCCTCTTTTAGGCGACTGAACGAGGTCTGTACTTCTGCCTGTGCCATCCACGCTTCGGTGACGTTTTTGGACGGATCGATCGCCGTCGTAGGAGACCAAGTCGTATAGAGCAGGCAATTTTCCGGGGCGAATTGAGCCATCATCGGATCTTCTGGGCCCGGAGGCATTCCCAACGGAATACCTGTTTGTCCTCCCATAGAAAAGAGAATTAGCAACGCGAGTTCCGTAAATGCCATACTAAACATGAGGTTTACCCGAATAGATTTTTTGAATTGCCAGTGCCTTAGGTATATCCCCATTTCGCTGAGGGGGGTTGGCGATCGCCGATAGTTCATCGCCTGCCGGAAATTGTGCCACCTCTAATTCTCTACGAAAACATAGATCTTGGTGAAAAAATGAAGCTTTAATATCATTTTTTGCCAACGACTCACCATTCACGTCGGGAAACGGATTGTTTCAAGCAGTTCGACATGACGAAAGGCACGTGCTGATCCATAGCGTTCTAGGGTTTCTGGCAATCCGGTGGATTCTAGATCGCCATCACGAGAGAGTAAAAGTCGCCCCAACGCTCAACCTGGTAAGACACATGCGGCAAAAAACACCCCGTCCCTAGGGGGGGCATTCACGTGAGCGTTAACAGCGAATAAAATTTGGTAAATTAGAGAGCTTTGGCAACCGATTTTGCTTTGGCAACCGATTTTGCCAAATTGGCTCCGTTAAAAAACGGAATCAATGGCAAGCTGAGCCTCCGATTAAATAGCAGAGTAGGGCATTCGCTCAGTTCTCGTGGCAACGTAAAACTCAACCTTGAGCGTTGCTGCCACCACCACCCCAGTACGGAAAATTGACATGGCAGAAGAGACGAAACACGCAGCACGCCGCGGCCCTCTTAACGGCATCCTGGTTCTGGACCTGACCCATGCCCTCTCGGGGCCTTATTGCACGATGTTGTTGGCTGAGATGGGAGCTCGCGTCATTAAGATTGAGCGTCCCCCGCATGGGGATAGCGCCCGAGCCTTTCCTCCCATGGTGGATGGCCAACCCGAATTCTATAACACGTTCAACCACAGCAAAGAGAGTCTCGCAGCGGATCTTGAGAGCCCCGAAGATCGCCCGTTGATCGAGGCGATCTTGCGTAAGGCCGACGTACTGGTAGAAAACTTTCGTCCGGGCACGCTGGAACGCTGGGGCTTAGGCTGGGAAGCGGTTCAGGCGATCAACCCCGCGTTAGTGTATGCCTCCATCAGCGGGTTTGGTCAAACGGGACCCGATCATTGGGAGGGCGCTTACGATGTCGTGATCCAAGCGGAATCCGGATTAATGAATGTGACAGGTTTTGCCGATGGACCGCCTGTGCTAACCGGAACTTCGCTGGCAGATTATCTCTCCGGCACCAATGCTTTCGCCGCGATCAATGCAGCTTTGGTCCAAAGTAAGACTTCGGGCGAAGGATCGCGCGTCGATATCGCGATGCTCGATTCCTTACTGGGGATCCTGGGTATGCATATTTTCGAGTACCTCGCCAATGGAACGGAGCCGCATCGCATGGGTAACGGAAATCCGAACATCATACCCTTTGATATTTTCGAAGCTCAGGATGGTCCACTGGCGATCTGCGCCCCGGATGAAACTTCCTTCGCCCGATTAGCGAAGATTCTCGGGCACGACGATTGGCTGGACGACGAACGCTTTTGCACCCTCGCCAAACGCATTGCCAATCGCGATGCTTTACTGGCAGCGATTGGTCAGGCAGTTTGCAAGAAAAGTCGCGCGGAGCTTACCGAATCGCTTCAAAAAGCTGGCATCCCGGCGGGGTCGGTGCGAACAGTATCCCAGGCAATCGAATCGGCACAGTCACATGCCCGGCGCATGGTTTTGGAGATTGAGGGTACCCGCATGCGAATTCCGGGACACCCCATGCATATAAGTTCGCTGGATGGTGACCTGAAACGACCGCGGGCGGCCATACTGGGCGAAGACAGCGAAGCACTACGCGAGGAATTCCTCGGTTAGCGTTTGAGGCAATTGTCATCGTCGAGCTCAAGAGTGTCTTAGTTTTTTACAATCTTGGGGATGCCGGAATCCTTGACAGCGACCCCTCGACGGACCTACTGGCCGCGTCCTCATCCACTCATTTTTTACTCCCGCACAAGTTTTCAGGGCACTGACGAACGTGAATACACCCGATCGAATCGAACTTAAACTAGATCTCCCTGGCTTACCTGAACTTGCTCCCTTGGTTTCCGACTTTGCCGGTCGCGCGTTAGACCTTGCTGAGTTCACTGGTGATCGACGAAATGATCTCCTTGCTGCGTTTCTTTGCGGCGTGGAACTCGTCGAACGCACGCTGGCCCAGCAAGGTGATGCCATCGTGCCGCTGGAAATCGGTGTGACCATTGACTCGCACGCCTTGGAGTTCAAAATCCTCGAACATGGCATTCCACTTGGCGGCGACCTAGACGTCGATGCGGGTGGTGATATCACCGACCGAATTCGTCCGAATACGATTTTTGATCGGCTCTGGTGGGTGCAAAAAGGTCGCGAGGGTTCCGAGCTTCACCTGCGGGTAAAGCGAGACCATGCCTCGATCGATATTCTTGAGGAAGTTCGCCATCGACTTGATCTCGAGGAGGCAGAAACGGCTCACTCGGATACGTCACCTTCGGACAAGACTGGCGAATATCGAATTCGCGATTACCGGGAAGGGGACGGCTTGGAAGTCGCTCGGAGAATTTACGAAGCGTACGGCCGTTCGTACCCCAATCCCGATTTGTATGTTCCCGAACGGATTGATCTGTTGAATCGCTCGGGACGTTTACATTCGATCATTTGTGAATCTCCGGACGGGGATGTGGTGGGGCATTACGCATTGGAACGACCAGACCTCGGACCGATCGGAGAAGCGGGGCAAGCGGTTATCGACCATCGGCATCGCGGGCATGGATTAATGAAACCGATGCGGGCAGCCGTCGAGGCTGCAGGCGCCAAAATCGGCTTGCTTGGTATTTGGAGCCAACCCACCGCGCGACACCCAATCAGCCAACGCATGAACATCAAATTTGGTTCCACTCCGACCGGACTTTGCCTAGGCACGACGCCAGCCAACGCATCGCTTCGTGGTGGAGTGACTGGCGAAAGTGACACGGTCGGCCAACCGGCCCGCCATTCCTGTTTTCTGTACTGGGATCCCATCACAGAAGAACCCCTGTTGCAGGCCTTTGTTCCAGAAGAACTGATCTCCATCCTGACCCCGCTGTATGAAGCACGGAATCGCGAGGTTCAGTTTAATTCCGATCAAGCCAATCCGGTGGCAGGGCATTCCAACGTCAGCACCCGGTTCGACGCCAGTCGCGGTGTGGCATGGGTGGCCCTTGAGCAAGTTACTAGCGGTGCCTTTGATGGTATCCAAGCTGCTATCAGCGCCATGGATACTTCCGCTTCTGCGGCAACGGTCTTTGTCGATTTGCCGATCGATGATCCGGGTTGCGGTTACCTGACAGCCCAACTGCTTGCGAAAGGTCTCCGCTTGGCTGGTGTGGGCCCGCGCTTCCGCATCGTCGATGACGAACGACGCGCCGAAGATGTGCTGCG
>JAAEPL010000231.1 GCA_024232675.1 Planctomycetaceae bacterium | reverse complement strand
TCCAGTACACAGAAAGGGCTGGGCCGAAATTGGAAAATCGCCATTAGCAAAGAGACCGCCGTCAATGCTCGCTCACCGCCACTCAACAGTGAATTGCTGAATTCAGGCTTCCCAGGTGGCGTGGCCATGATATCGATACCCGCTTCCAAAATATCCACATCTTCATCAAACACCAGGTCGGCTTGCCCGCCACCGAATGTCTGTCGAAACAATATTTGGAAATTCGATCGAATTGCCTGCAACGTCTCTTCAAACAGGCGTCGCGAATCATTGTTAATTTTCTGGATAATCTTTTCCAGGGCTTCCCGTGCCATCACCAAATCTTGGTATTGTGCATCCAAGGCCTCAAAACGTTGCTGCATCTCCTCCAATTCCACCAATGCATCCATATTGACGGAACCGATATTCCCGATCTTGCGACGCAAATCCGTTATTTCTTTATCGATGGCATCTCGGTCCTCATCGATCTCAGAATTTTCGGTATCCAATTCGGATACATTGATGGCGTAGTCATCTAACAAGCGTTGTGCTAACTGCGTACGCTCCATAGACAATTGGCTTTCCCGCAGTTCAATCTCGTGCAACCGATCTTTGGCGTTCTGCGCCTGAGAGCGAGCCTCTCCTAGCTGACTGGAAATTTCCTTGCGGCGAGCATCGGCTTGTCCACGCTGGTCTGTGAGCTGCTTCAACTCGGAATCCAAACCGGTCCGCTGAGTTTCCAATGCCGTGAGCGACCGTGTCGATTCTTTTATTTCACAACCACTGGAACGCTGCTGCCAAAGCATGCCTGCCAACGTCGATCGGGTGGAAACCGTATTTTGGTCGTTCTCCTCGCGTTGTTGTTGCAACCGCTGATTGTTTTGCGTGGCATCCTCGTGCTGCTGCTGTGCTTTTGCCAGCTGGACTTTCAAAGTCGTTTGCTGCTGGCGATCACGATTTAAGTTCTCTACGTGAAGCGATAATTGCTGTTCACTCTGAGTTAAGAAACTCTCAAGCTGGGCGAGGTGAGATTCGTTTTCTGTCAGCGACTGCTTGAGTTTTCCGATTTCCAAATCCAGCGTTTGAATTTCTTGCTCATGGTCGCTGGTTTCCGTTTTCAGTTGCTGTTGCTCGGCTCGCAGCGTTTGAATTTGTTGTTCCAAGGCATTGGCGGCCGCTGCTTTTGCGTTCAATCGCGTCGCCAGTTCTGTATTTTCGTTTAACAACCCATTCACGACAGCGTCAAAATGATCCGCTTTTTGCTGGAGTTGCTCAATCAACCCGGCGTCTTCGCGGATTTGATTTGCCCGATTATGAATTTCCCGATGCAGTGCCCGCAATTCGCTACGCCGGGAAACAATTCCCGAACCGGCTGTTTTAGGTCCCGCGATCAGAGTCCCATCGGCTTCCAGAATTTCAGCCTGCAAGGTCACGAAACGAACGAGGCCCGGTTTTTTCTTAAGTAACCTCAACGCATCCAGTAGCGTCTTGACCAAAAAAGTGCCGCCCAGCATACGAGCCGCCAGAGGTTGGTACTCGGGTTCAACTTGAACCAACTGGTCAAGCCGTCCCACGACCCCCTCTTCATTACCTAAATCGACCCCGGGGCGTGTGCCCAAAGTGGGGGGGTTCCCCAATTGAATGACACGCAAGCGACCGGAGGGTTTGAGCTGACCTGCCGCCAACCGATCTACCAAAGTGGGCCCTTCAACAATCAAGCAACGAGCGAAATCTCCGAGCGCGAGGTCCACCAACTCTGCGTGTTGCACATTCACTTTAATGACGTCAGCGACCAAACCTCGAATATCCTGCAGCCATGGATCCGATTCGGTGCGGGTTTTTTCCAGCAGTTCCTTAACACCCGAATCGACGCCTTCTAAACGGTTTTCCAGTTCTTGAATGACCTCCGCACGTTCGGTAGCTCCCGTCTGCTTGCGTCGTTTTTCGGAAAGTTGCTGTCCGGCTTCTTTTAATTGCCCTCGCAATTGCTGCAATGAAGACTGGGCATCCTG
>JAAEPL010000230.1 GCA_024232675.1 Planctomycetaceae bacterium | reverse complement strand
TCCTGAATCAGTTTTCTCGCTTCCTGAATCAGCCTTCTTCGCACTCTCTTCTGAGGTGTCACCTAGGGTTGCTGGCTCAGCGTTTGTATCACCGTCCTCTTTCGTCACCGGGGAATCGACTATACCCTTCTTGTCAACGACCGCTGGAACCGCTTGTGGTTTTTCCTCGCTGAGGTTCTCGAAAAGCTGATTCCCTTTGTCGAATAATTTTTCGTGCAATCCAGTGTGCGTCATTTTGCCGCCTTGGTGAGCTACGAAACCTGTCACCACAGCGAGACCGACCATGCCAAACTTCCAGAGTAAGCCTGCACCATAGGGATCCCGTTTTCGCGAACTGCTGGCCACAAGCGCCAGTAGGAAAGCCAGTACAGCAACAAGAATACCGCCCCAGCGATGCATATCGATAGTGGATTCATACATTTTCTCAATGGGCCATAATTCCCACTGAGACATATTCTTGTCCACGGCAAAATACCATCCGGTAAGGCAGGCAAAAATGGCGGACCAAGCTCCTAACCAAAGACAATAATACGCGGCATCTGCAAGCGGAGAATCACCTCGCAGTCCGATTACTGCAAAGAACGCTCCGCCCATTAATAGGGCGACCGGAAAGTGCAGTACCAGTGGGTGCAGTAAGCCCGTGATCTGTGTGGCCAATTCAAAATTGCCAGCTTCCGCATCTTTCACTTTCGCCTGCTGGATCACCTTCTCTTGAACTTCTTCGACCACCGCTTTATTAAGGACCAACTTAACGTCTTTGGGCCAAACTGCTCCTTCATTAATCCAGCGCGTCACCAACTGAATTTCTGCGGCTGGTAGAGGTCCCCCTTCGTTGGCAGGGGGCATCATTTCCGACTCATCCTCGGAAATGATGTAATCGTGAAGTTCACTAAAGCTTGCATCGAACGGGTCGACATAATTGGACAACACGTAATCGCGGTCATCGATGCGAAAGTCGCCGTCTTGATCATCGGGTCCGTGGCAACGCAGGCAATGCCGTTCAAATAGTGGTTTGATCTGCGTGGCAAAATCGACCTTAGGTTCTTGGGCCTGCAGCACTGGCAATGAAGAAATGGACGGCAGCAACCCAAAATAACCCATCCAAATCAGAGCCAAGACACAAAAGCGAGGAAGCCGTCCAACCGCGTTCATAAGAAACTTTCGCCAATAAAATTTGAGTGGTTTCGTACCTCTTTACTATGGCAAAACGTAATCAGCGATTCAAGACGCAAAAATCGCTCACTCTCACGACCCCTTCTGCCTGAGGCGTCGCGCTAAAATGACAAAGACCCTGTCTTAAAATGATAAAGGTCCCGAATCCACCGAACCGCCCGGGACATCAATACAAAACACTTTGCCATCTCCCATACGGCCCGTTCTGGCAATGGTACAGATAATCTGCGTTACCTCGGCAACGTCAGCATCTTCAGTCCAAATGCAAACCTCAATTTTTGGCAAAAAGACCACGGAATATTCATTGCGCTGATACTCGGACAAATAGCTCTTCTGCCGACCGTAGCCATGGACCTCGCGAATGGTAATCTCTGTATGACCTGCCTTACCCAAAGCGTCCAGAACCCGCTCCGCAACAAACGGTTTCACGATAGCGATAATTTGTTTCATTTGCGGGCCACCCAGGTCCAATGCCGATCTGAATTTTGCGTGACCGAATTTTTGGCAAAGCCTAGAGTTTGTACCAAATCTTGAATTTCATCCAAAGAGAGCGCCGCATGCAAGGACTCGCCGAACATCTTCTGGGCATGCTCGGATTCATGTCCGGTGTAGGTTCTGACCAAATGCTCCAGGGCTTGCTGGCTGTCGGGTCGCAGCAAGTCTCGAAAGAAAAGCAGCCCACCTTCCCGAGTCACCCTTTGAGCTTCTCTCAAACACTCGATGGGGTTGGGGATATGATGAATGATGCTGTTCGAAATAACGGCATCGAACATACCATCGGAGAACCCCATTTCCTTGGCATCGACTTTTTGCAATTGAATTCGCTCAAGCATTCCGGCGATGTCGACATTCCCGCGGGCGAGATCCAACATATTCACCGACGCGTCGACTGCCATCACACGATATGTTTCGCACCGGCAGCAGAGCTCTATCGGGATCTGCGCCGTTCCGGTACCCAGATCCAAAATATCTTGCGGGTTCTCAGCAGCAGCGAGGAACTCATCGACGAAGACTCGATTCACCTCCGAGTGATCCATGCGATCGTAGTCACGCGCCTCCTGCGGCGAATCCATGACCTCAGGTTCCAACACGCGTTCAATGGTCATAATACTGCTCGAACTCTTCATCACTGTTAATGGGCTCTTGCTTTAACATAAAACCCAGCGCGAGCATCAGGCTCGCCATTACAAAATAGGCGACAGCGAACTGGATGACGGCCTGTTGAACCTCGGGTTTAAACACCACCGTACCATCAAACTCGGTGACCATCCCGATTTGCCAGGGCCAGAACATTTTATCGCCATTAAGAGGCGAGTGCATAAAACCGAACAGCACCATGATCCCGCCAGCGGTCCAATACATCGCCGCGCTGTAGAAACGACGGTCAATAATTCTCGCGACGGCAGAGCCCCAAATCAGGCTTGTAATAATAAACCCACCCGCCAGTATTTGTAGATGCAAAGTCAGGTTTTGCAAATTCCCCGCCTCCTGTGGGGTCACTTGATCCCAATTAATTGCGCCACCGAATTGTCCCAGATAAACCATGACCAGTTTTGCCAACGCCGGCAAACAAGCGACGGCCAATGCGGCGTAATGGCGTTTCGGTGTCGCCTGAAAACTTTGGGCGGTAATTTCGATACCGATAAAAATCAGAATGGGTAAGACAGCAGCTTCGGGAATCCATTGGAACAAAAAGCTGAAGTAACCAATCAAACCCGCGCCACCCACAAACGCTGCAGTGGCGAGTGTGTAAGCGGCACGTCCTCCCATGGTTTTATAGGCTGGGTGCCCGATGTAGGGCGTCGTTTGAATCACACCGCCACAAAATCCAGCCACCAGCGTGGCAAAGGCTTCGGTACCGATGATCTGGCTGGTGGAATATTCATCACCCGCCGACGCCGCACTTTCGGTGCAGTCGATGCCTCCAATAACGGTGGCGATTGCAAACGGGATGATATACGGCAAATAACCTAGAGCTTCCGTGAAGGCACCTGTCCATTGAAAACTAAAAACACTTAGCCACTCCAAGGGGAACCAAACCACATCTCCCCCTGCTTCGGATTGATGGGCCAGTGAAGTGCCTGCGATGGAATCCACTTGCAGCAGCACATACCAAATCACACAACCTGCCAAAACAGCTCCCAGTGCGCCGGGAATTTTGAATGGTAACTTGCCTCGGGAAATTAGGGTGGCAAAGACAATGACCAATGAAGCGAAACCGACAATCGGGTTGAGGCTCAGTTTTTCAAGTTGGATGAAGGCAATCAACACCAAGGCGATTGCCAACAACGAACCCAACAAACCGGCTCGCGGAAAAACATTGCGAATCCAGCCGGACCCCACCGCTAACACAGCTTTGACCAGACCCGTAATGATGATCGCGCAAATACCGATATGCCAAGCGTGCATGGCGGCTTGTTCTTCGCCCATCCCAGAGGCCTTAGCACCCAAAAAGGCAGGCCCCAGCACAAACAAAATCATGCCGATCGTACTGGGAGTATCCAATCCCAGAGGCATCGCGCAGACATCGGATCGCTTGTCTTTAGCAGCCAATCGAAAGGCCAACCAGAAATAGACCAAATCACCTACCAGCACCCCAATCGCAGTGCCGGGGATCATATACCGCAGCGTGAAATCAACCGGGAATTCAAAAATGGCGAACAACATGGAAACGGTCAGGACCAAACCGGCAATGTTGTCCAACATCAAGCCAAAGAACGCGTTGATGTCTCCCGGCGCGGCCCATTGATAACGATATTTCGCCAAGACAATCCCCTGTGTAATTCCTGAACCGGTAATCGAAAACGGGAGTTTAAGAGGGCGAATTTGCGGTGTCAAACGAGGCAACGCCCGTCCATGGTCAGAGTCCTCTCTTTTTCCGGGAATCTTGCCCGCATGCGGTGCCAATCAGGCGGGTTCCTCAACGTAGTCGCCCTAGCCTTCAGCTCTGACAAATGGTGCCTCTTTCAAAACAAGGTGCAATTTCTACAATCCGGCGGTTTTTTTCAACGATTCTGCCAGCATCTTCGCTCTCGTCGCAGACTGAAAACCCCGTTCTTTTGAAGGTTCTAGCGTGAACCTTTGTGTTTTGACGGACCTTTCTTGATCGCCGGCACGAGCTTTGCAAATAGCTAATTTGGCTTCACGTCGCAAATTCAAAAAATTTCAGGATACCGACCAGACTTGTCCGGCGACCTGCGATTTAACCTCCTAGAGGAGGGACTGCGACTGTTGCGGACCCGGGAAAGGGCCTCCCATCATTGATTTAAGGGTTTTAAAAAAGGAGTTGCACAGAGAAGTCAGCGAATCGTCAAAGCCGTTTTCGGAAAAACGGCGACCTTTTGGCAGAAATGCCAAACTTTGCTGGTAACTCGTGCGTATAAAACAATGCAAGCCACCGTTACCGATTTGCACTACAACGTCCGACGTCAGCTTAATGCCAAGGTAAATCCTTTGACCGACGAGCAGCTACTGTTGCGTTATCGCCAAACTGGCGATCGTGAACTGTTTGCGCAGTTGGTCTACCGGTACGAGCGGGAATTGTATTCGTATTTACGCCGCTACATGGGCAGCTCAGAAATGGCAGAAGATGCGTTTCAAGGAGCTTTCCTGCAGGTGCATTTGAAATGCGAGCAGTTTCAAAAAGGTCGACGTTTTCGTCCATGGCTGTACACCATTGCGACCAACCAAGCGATTGATCTTCGACGCCGAAACAAGCGTCACCGCATGGTCTCTTTGGATGGCGTCGGCAATGACGATTCAGGCGATGAAGTCAAACGTTTGGTAAATTTGCTCGAGAGTGATGAAGCCGGTCCCGAGGCAGCCGCCGTTAACAGCGAGCGGAATGTGCGCGTCCGCAACACTCTGGATGGACTACCCGAATCAATGCATGCCGTTATCCAGTTGGTTTACTACCAAGGGATGAAATACCGTGAAGCCGCTGAGGTGCTGGATATTCCCGTCGGCACCGTTAAAAGCCGCCTACACGCAGCCATCATCCGGTTGACGGACGTGTGGAGCCAACAAAACAAAGTCGAGTGACCAAACCGTGACTGACGCATCTTCCGAAGATCTACTGGGGTTCGCTTTGCAGGCGCATGAACCTGAAGAACACCAGCGGATCGAAGAACTAGTCTCCCAAGAACCCCGCCTCAAGGAAGAACTGCAAACGCTACAAACTCGCATAGCGCCGCTGGAAGATTTGAATCCGGCAGGTCTACCGCCTGCCGGACTGGCCCGCCGAACTTGCGAATTGATTGCCAAACGTGTGTC
>JAAEPL010000229.1 GCA_024232675.1 Planctomycetaceae bacterium | reverse complement strand
CTCTCGCCCTTCGATGTACGCCTCCACCAATGCGTCCGTTTCAACTTGTTCATGAACGAGTCGCACCTGCTCTACCAACTGAATTTCATCTCTCACCACAGAAGATTTCGAGATCCCTAAGGAAGCGTCTTCGGAAACAGACTTCACGAGCAGCGGGAAACGTAGGTTACCCGGCAAAACAACTTTTCGTCCGCGTTGTGCCACAAAAAACTTGGGCGTCAGAATGTCATGGAAGGTAAGAATTTTTTTACACAAGGCTTTGTCGTGCGAGAGCAATAAACCTCGCGGATTACAGCCCGTGTAGTGTTGCTTCATCAATTCCAGATAACTCACCACGTGCTGATCGTAAACGCCGACGCCATGAAACTCTTCCAGCAAATTAAAGGCAAGGTGTGGCTTGCGATCATGTATCGCACGCCTGACCACCCCCAAGTCATCACTGACACCCACGGGGAAGACTTCATGTCCCATTTCACGTAACGTCGTTACGACATCGTATTCAGTTTTCCATTCGAGTATTTCTTCTTCAGAAACACCCTCAAGAGACTCAGGTGGGATAAGCGACTCGTGCATCAATACCATGATGCGAAACTTTTTTCTTCCGCTTTGTCGCTTCCTGATCATAAGGCAACACGGTGATGGCCCCCGTGTAAATAGTTCATTGTCTGTACGGTTAACATGACTAGGGCGCGTTGCTTTGCCTCTGTAGGCGATCCACTTGTTCGCAAATCTAATTCGCGACACCGGTCAATCATTTCTCGCAGCACCTGATTGACATTGTAACGGTATTCCCTCGTCCATTGAGATACGACACGAGACAGTTCCGTACGATTTTGATGTAAAAACGCGGCTGCTGATGTGGTTCGCCCATGCCGTCCGTTTAACTTTGCGGGGAAGAGGCGCTTTAGATCGTGATCAAACGAAATTGGACGACGTTCCGTGTAAAGCGCGTGCCGCTCTCGATAGTGTTCGCGGAGGGTATCACGATTACGTGTAATCGGGTCTGCTTTCGCACGAGAGTAAACCTTGGGAGATGTTTGCCCGACCTTGGCAATGAAGTCCTCCACCAATTCAAGTTTCTGAAAAGCCGGCCAACCTTCGTACTCTTTTCGCCAACCAGATCGCGGAGCGAGCCAGACGGCAAAAGTCTCAGCGAAATCTTCAGCTGGATGACTTTGTGAGTACCAAGGTTCGAGGTGCAATACGTATTTCTTACTGTTCGGATTAGGTCGGTAAGTATCCGGATAAGGATCAAAGTAATTCCCGAAAGCTTTCTTGTAAGCGGCCTTGCGATGCAGTCGATACGCTGTATCAATGGCATGCCCTGCCTCATGGCGTAGAATCTTCATACACCAACTGGCCGTGCCACCTTCCACTTCGTACATTCGCCGGCGTTCCAGCGACTTGAGTCGCGGATGGGCCAAGCAGAATGGGATAGCGATGCCTGGGATTCCATCGGGGGAAAACCACTCGTCACTCAACCAAGCATGTGGGCGAAAGCGAATACCTCGTTTGGACAATTCGGAATATAGCTGCTCCAATTTAGGCTTCAGCCAATCACTGTCCACGGAAATGCCCAAATCACATAGCCGAGTGTCAAGTAATTCATCCTCGGACAGTTTATCGATTTCTTTAGGCCCCAAGATCAACCGTTTCGCGCGGGTGGTTTTGCGAGGAGCTTTTCGTCCCTCTCGCCAACCGACGACGCGGACTGAGTTATCCCCTTGGGTGATGCGGCCTCGCTGCTTTTTCTTTTTAGCAGCGGTCGCAATTCGACCGTTTGGTTTGTGGGATTTGGAAACCATGACACATCAATCGATGGACAACTCAGTAAACAGATATTTCATTTCACAGATTTACTGGCGAAACAGCAATATCAGTTCGGAAATCATGCGGAGATTTTAGAGGAAACCACTGCAATTTGAAGTGCCAAAAAAATGGTTTGGCGAATGTGCTGCGGGCGAAAACCGGCCGCGTATTGAGTAGTGCAAAAAGTGGTAGCTTGCACTATCAAGTCGCTAGCCAGATCTTGGGCACGCCAACCTTAAGCAAGTAAGAAGGGGACTCCATTCAAGTCAAGTTGGGCTAGCTCCGGAAGCTTCCAACTTCCCTTTGCCGCGTCGATATTAACCGGCAATCTGGGAGTTCTCGAGCTTGGAACCGAATACCGTTCTCAACAGATCGACGCGAGAAATCACCCCCGCGACATAACCATCGCTGCCCAAAACAGGCAAGAACTGCAGATCATGCAGCACGAACTGATCGAGCACGACATCCAGTGGAGCATGCCTAGACACGGAAGAGAAACGGCGGGTCATGTGCAGGCTGACAGGATCCTGCCTGAGGTGAGAATCCATGGTGGCCCGTAATAAAACAGATTCCGTTAACGTGCCAATTAATTGGTAATCGTCCGAGGCCACGAGGATAATCGAGGTGTTTTCTTCCACCATTCTTTCAATAGCTTTGCCGACAGAGGTCCCGGGGTTCACGGAAACGTATTGCTCGGAAAGGATTTGATCGGCGGTTAACATCAATTTTCTCGCGGAAAAGGCTTATCTACGGGGAGGAGATCGGCATACTTTGTAAGTCTACCCTCTATTAACGAGGTCCGCAGAATTCCTGTCAACTTTCATCAAATCCACGGTTCCTGTAATAAGAGTTAGACCGTTTAGTAGATCCCAAGGCAACCCATGCGACCGTCTTTGGGTAAGCAATTGAGTTGGCGTGGTCGGATGCAAATTGCGATGAGACCAACCAACGCAAGGAAGACGAGGGGGATCCGCTACGGAGAAGACTTTGCCAAATCGAGCTGTGGCAACGTCACTTCCGAGGCCGCCTTTTCAGGGATTGCCGCCTCGAGAAACTGTTGAGGTAATGCGGGTTTGTTGGGTTTTGCGTTGAGCACACAACGAGCCATGCGTTCCAACTCTCGCACCGGCATACCGGCATGCAGAGGCAAAAAGACGATATGTCTTAAAATTGTGGCAGCTACCGAGTCGGCGTCTTCGACCACGGAATGCAAACTACAACTGTTAGAGGCATCGAAACCAGCGTCCCACAGCTGAGGAACTAGTTTTTCGGGGTCTTGCACAAGGATTGGCAGTACCCACCACGTTTGACGCGTCATGGCGGCCCCCAAAACATGGACGTTATCCCCCATGAGTTGCTGGAATCGTAACCCTAATTCGCGGCGGCGTGTCGTTTCGGCCGTGTCAAAGTTCTCCAGCTTATAACGCAATAGCCTCAACAAAGGCACCGCTGGCTGGCAGCGGATTTTCTTAAAAAAATCGGGACCGGCGAAGCCTCGAGCCATCGAGCGAGCAACGCCATCGTGGTTTTTGCCGAACAACTTCATGAACTGATAAAACCCACCACATAGGGGGCGTGTAGAGATGATTTTCACAAATGCATACTTGGCTATGCGTTTTGCAAACTTAAAACTCGACTGCCCCTTCCACTGCCGCTGTTGGTAGTCCATCGCTTTTAGAAGATCAGGTTTTCTGACGCGAAATACGGCGCCAGCCAGACTAGTGTTGGTTTTGATGGGGCCGAAACTGAACATGGAGACATCGGCTCGTTCATCACCCTGGTAGGCCGCACCCACAAAAGCTTGGGCACAGTCCTCGATAACCAACAACTTGTGTTTGCGAGCGATTTCTAAAATGGGCTCGAGATCGCAGATCCCTCCCAATAAATGTGCCACCACAATCGCACGCGTTTGGGGGGTAATCGCCTGCCGAATCTGCTCGATATCCGGCTGCATGGTTCGCAGATCGATATCCACGCCCACCGGTTGTAACCCACAGGCCTCAACGATGCGTGGCATGTCGGGGATCGTCAAACCCGACATGATGACTTCGCCACCCGGTTCCCAACCTGCGCTGTGCAATAACAAATCGAAGCCGCTGCGCACGCTCAAACAGACCAATGCATCTTGAGTTTGCCAAACTTCCGCAATCTCGCGGCACAACGGTTCGCGATGACCGGGCGTAAGGCATCCCCAAAGACCTCTCACAAGGTCCATTGGTGTGATTTCAATCCGTTTACGTACCCACATTCGAATCAAAGTTAAAGCTCCCAAGTGTCCTCATGATAAGGTTAGCGGGCCAGAAAGTTAAGAATGCCGACTCCAAATCCGTTAGAAGACCTAAGTAATATCGGCGTTTTGTCGGCGAGTTGCTCATCGGCTCCCGATGTTTCTTCGTGGAATCCAAGGCAGCCTTGCCGTTTTTTTGGTTTTCACACCTCAAATCGTCGCGAGGTTTGTCAAAACCGGTAAGCTTCCCCCAGTCTACTAAGGGCCAATTTTTTACTAAAAACAGCACCTCTGCCGACCAAAGCTAAGCGACTGTTGGTATTTCGGGTGGCTGAATGGCCCCCTTTGCCTACCGCTACTCACATTTTTTCAGCAAGAATCGTTACGCTGCCGTTAAATTATCGAGGTTTGCCGGGGCGCTGCCCTGCTCCTTAGACGAAGCCCCAAACAGGACCAGGTACGCAGAGGGCACGAAATAGAGAGCCAGTATTGTGGCCCCAGAAACCCCACCAGCGATGGCGATGGCCAGGGGTGGCCAAAAACCGCCGCCTGAAAGCAACAAAGGAATAAATCCAGCAATGGTCGTCAGTGTGGTACTAAACACATGCCGCGTCGAATGAAAGACGACCTTGGCGATGGCTTGGCGGTCGCCAAGTCGGGCGTTCGTATCGCTGCGAATCGCAGCCAGTACCACTATCGAATCATTAATCGCGACCCCCACCAACCCCATGATCCCCACGATCGCCATGAAGCCAAACGGATACCCGAACCCCCACAGTGCCGCCAAACCTAAGCCGACTGATAACCCACCCACCATGGCAATCAGCCCCGCCAGTCGAAACGACTGAAATGAGAGAACCAAGCCGGCTACCATCAAAACCAACAACACGCCGGCACTTCCCAGCAGGTTGTTCACAGCGCGATTACGTTCCGAGGATTGTCCCGCGTAATCAATCGTCACGCCGGCAGGCACTTGGAAATTGGCGGCTTGCAATCGCATTTGCAACTCTTTGAGCACTTCTGACGATAAGACCCCCGCTTGGACGTGCACCTGTATCTCATTCATCCTGTATCCGTCAAACCGATCGATGTTGGTGCTGTCGGGAACCAATTTCCAATCCGCAATCGACTCCACCGGGACTCTCACACTTTCGCCTTGATTACCCGGTGCAATTAAATCAAACGAACGCAAGCCTTTACCATCTGCTTGCTGTTCACCCTTCCATTTGATCCTGACAGGAAGGACTTCCGTACCTTCCACCAAAGACCCACCAATTTCTCCATCCAACGCCGTTCGTAACTGGCTTGCAATCTCCAAATGATTTAACCCAGCCAGCAACGCCTCATCCTCATTGACTTGCAATTCCAGCTTAGCGGTCGAACTGCCTACGTCTGAGCTGGTAGAAACCACCTCTGGGATCCCGGCAAGGATCAACCTCAATTCGTCACCGACTTGCTTAATCGTCGGCAGGTCCTGCCCAACGACTCGCACTATAATGGGCGCATCAACGGGGGGCCCCTGCTCCAGTTGCAGCACGACAATCTGGGCTCCAGGAATTTCGCTCTGCAGCTTGTCCTGCACGCGTTGAACTAACGCAGTGATGTCGACACCAGAACGACTCTGCACCATTGCCTGAGCATAATGCGGGACTCCATTGCGAACGGGAAGCATGTTGTAATAGAACGCCGGAGCACTCTCTCCAACAAACCAATGCACCTGCTCAATTTCGTCGAATTGCAAAGCCAAATCCCGAGCAGTTTGAGCCGCTGCGATGGTTTCCGAAATGGCTGACTGAGGCGGCAAACGCATGGAGATGCTAAACTGCTCTCGATCAGAGGGCGGAAAAAACTGCTCTGGTAATTGGCCAAAAACGGAGAACCCTAAAAGCGGCAACAGGACCCCCAGAGTGAGGCCCAGCAACGGTTTTGCGAACAACACGTCCAAAGACTTGCGGTACCAACCGTACATGGCTTCATTTTTAAAACCGTGTTGCCAAATACTTCCAGATGTCTCACGATATCCGCCGCCTTGCAGAATAGCGAACAAGGCCGGAATCAAGGTCAAAGACAGGAACAGACTACTGGTGACCGCTAAGATCACGCTGATTCCAATCGAGCCAACGAATTCTCCCGCAGGCCCTGGCATTACCGCCAGTGGCGCAAACGCCAGACAGGTCGTAAAAGTCGAACCGATCAAAGGAATCGCTAATTGCCTTACCGTAGCGCGGATGGCCTGACTTGGAGAAAGCCCCGCTTGCAATCGACCACGCATCTCATCAACGGCAACAATTGCGTTATCAATTAATAAGCCAAGCGCGATAATTAACCCTGTGACCGACATTTGATGCAGGGGTATCCCCATAAATCGCAGCCCACCCAACACCATTAAACCCGCCAACGGCAATGCCGCTCCGATGACGACCGCACTACGCCACCCCATCATCAGCAGAATCACCAGCGTCACGGCTACCGCCCCCAACCCCAGGTTCGTGAGCAATTTTCTCAGTCGCTGTGTGACGTAGCGATCTTGAATAAAAATCGGTTCGATCGTGATCCCAGCGGGTAATTCGGAGCGGAATTGCTCGAGCATGGCCTCGGCTTCTGCGGTCCACCAGTCAATCCTCATGTCGGCCTGAATGAAGCAGCCAAGCACAACCGATTGTTGCCCGTTAATCAACGTCCGAGTCAGCGGCGGATCCACTACGGATTTCTCAACACGCCCTACGTCACCTAACGAGACCACCGTGCCATCCACGTTAGTTTTCAGGGGCGTCGCCGCGATTCGCTCTAACGTCTCGAATTCACTGGCCACCTCCACGACGATATCGCGAGCTTCTCCGCGAAGTCCGCCAGCGGAAACTTTGGCGTCACTGGCACGGATTGCCCGCGCCACATCACTAGGTGTCAAATTAAGGTCAGCCAACTCGTGTTGGTCGACTTCAATCACAATCTCCTCCTCAGACATGCCGAACAGATCAACATCATCCGTGCCGGGAAGACTGCGAAACTCTTGCTCCAAGCGTTCGGCATAGCGGCCTAAAATCGCCTCATTCAAGGGGCCGTCACCCGACCACCCCAAAGCGTAAAGCGCCGCATAGGCCGTAAATTTCAAGTCGATAAAATGAGGCTTGTCAGCCCCTGCCGGTAACAACGGCTCCACATCCGCCAATTTGTCTCGCACCCGTGACCAAACAGGCTCGACCTCATCGACGTAATCCTTCAACTCCAAGGTGATCGTCGACATTTCATCGCGTGACGCCGAGCGGATGAAGCGTATTTCCTCAATCTCCTTGAGCGTGTCTTCCATCGGTTCGGTGACGAGCGTTTCCACACGCACCGCGTTGGCACCGGGGAACGAAGTATGAATCAGGGCCGCCCTCTGCTTGAGCACAGGATCTTCCAGCCTCGGCAAGACGTACACTGATGAAAGACCGGTCACCACAATCAAGGCAATGGCCAGCATCAAGAGACGACGATTTTTGTAGAACAGGTCGTACATCAGGCTTAGTTCACAGAACTGGAAGGCATTGAGGTGGTCGACCATGGGGCGGATGAATCCACGCTCGGCTGGGTCATTTTGACACGCACCTGCTGCCCGGCGACCACCCGCGGCACGCCACCTCGAATTAGAACCTGCCCGTCCTGCAGTGTGCCTCGGACGAATACAAATTCGTCACGCATATGTAAGATTTCTACCGCCTGTTTGACCGCGACCGTCGCGCCCGAGGCGTCTTCAGCGACCGTGTAACAACACCATAACCCGCTGTGATCAGCCGTTAATGCCAGACTCGGGACCCAGAACCCGGGGTCCTTTACCTCCTCGATCAACTCTACTTTTGCTAACTGGCCCGAGGCGATCGATGTCAGTTCCTCGGGTTCCAAACTTATATCCAGAATGACTTTGTATGTGCGTGTCGCCGCATCGATTTGGGGTAGCACGGCACGCAAGCGACCCTCCACGGCTGTATTCCCAGCAACCACTCGGTAAGTATTTCCCACCTGCAATTGTTCCGTCATGTCTGGGGGGACACCCAAGTGAATCTCCAAGTTTTGATCATCAATTAACTCGTAGACAGGCTCGCCGGCAGCTACTACCGCGCCAGGATCAATAAAACGAGCTACGATGATGCCGTCGAAAGGAGCTCGCACGATGCAATCGTCCAAGTTGTATTCAACGCGCCGCAGATCGGCTTGAAGACTCTGAATCATCGATTTCTGGGCATCAACTTGCTCAACTCGTGTGCCCGCTAACAATTCGTCTAACTGGCTTTGCGAAGCATCCCGACGTGCGGTAAGACCTTGCATCGCAAACAATTCACGCTCGTAGTCCTGTTCTGCGATAGAATTCGAGCTAAGCAACCTTTTACTGCGTTTCAGTCGCATCTCTTGCGCATTCCGTTGTGCATTCAGATCATCCAACATACTGCGGGCTGCCTCGATGACTTCCGCGCGAGGGCCTTTGCTGAGTTCTCGCAGCACCGACTGGGCTTGGGCCAATTTCGCCTCAATCGACTGCTGCTCAGCCAACAGATGCCGATTGTCCATTTTGGCCAATTCTTGCCCCAATTCGACGCGCTGCCCCTCATCACACAACAGTTTTTGCACGAGACCCGGACGCTGAAATGCCACCATGGTTTGCTGTCGAGTTTTGACTGAACCAGTATGAATGTCTTCGCGAAGATAGGCATTAACCTGGTGCAACTTCATGCCTTCCACCAGCGGTACATCTCCCGTTTTTTCGCTGATGGAATCACGCGGACTCGAAGTAGCTGCCGCCGGTAAAAACGCCTGCATCGCAAATGCCGTCAACGCGGCACCGATGGCGAATGCCACTGCCGCTCCCAGAGTCACCTCACGTATACCGAATTTTTTTTGACGCTTCGTCATGTTCATTTCGAAAAAAAGCCACTCAAGGTTTGGGGAAGTCGGAAAAGATAAGGGTTCGGACTTCGTCGAAGATCGCGTTGTAATCCAACTCGCTGGACAGCGGTTTCCAACCAAAACCATCCAACAGCTTGTTATTCATGTCTCTCACCAAACGAAAACCGTTCTCGATCCCCATTTGTTTGAGCGTTTCTTGGGATTCCATGATGGAATAACCGCCGTAACTGATGGACCACAATCCAAAAACGACCTGATCCGGTTTAAAATCGTTCGGTAGCGACAACCCTCCAGAAGCAATACCATCGCGTACCAAACCAGCCACTAAACTGATGCATCTCATCTCTGCTACAGTCTTGGCCGTTTGCAGCTTTTCACTGGTTTTTTCGATGATTGAGCTGCAACTAAGCACTTTCTCCAGCTCAAAATGGTCGGGGAAATTAATCACAAACAGCTCGGCGGCACACCCCATAGCGGCCATCCTTGACCGCGCACAACCTTGAAAAAGGACCGCTCGCTCGAACATGGCAATACGTTTTTCCAACGTTTCCACCGCCATAGCGAGAATGACTTCCTCTTTATTCTTGAAATGCTGGTAGATCGTCCCCTTCGCAATCCCCATCTGTTCGGCAATTCGATCCATATTGAGACCCAAATACCCGCGTTTTCGGAAGATATCGCGTGACACACGCAAGATTTGCCGAGGGCGATCAATGATTTCGCGTTGTTTCTTGGTGACTGTGCTCATACCACCATTTTTGACGAAGCGTCAAAAATGGCAAGCGTAATTCCCGCCGCCCGAGTCATTTTGGCAAAATGTTTACAAAACCGTCCGCTTTTGCGGGTTTGCGGAAATTCACCGACTGCTTACCCGGCGGTAATTTGGCAATTGCAGATGCTGGCTTTTTAAGAAGCCGTTCAACGTTGGCTGCTATTTCCTCAACAAAACCTGCACCAGCCAAGAACCTCGTCAGCCAGACTTCCAAGAGCGGTTCCTTGCTACTGGCGAGTCCCCCAGCAGCCGCTGCGTTGCCGGTTTTGCTTGGGTAAATTTTCGGGTTCCTTACAGCGTTTAACCCTCAGGCTTGCCCACATGCTGGCTTACCGAAACAACCAACCTTTCTTTCTCCCAACGGAATCACGTTCATCCCCCTTTGGTTTCATCCCGCGAAAACCTAGACTGGGAGGTTCGCCATTGTTTTACCAACGCACGCAATCGATCGGACATCACGCTCCGACGCCCGCGCAAGGACGCTACCGGATTCGTTTCACATGCCTGCATCTGACATAGTTATCAAAGGCGCTCGCGAACATAATCTTCGCGATGTCGACCTTGTCCTTCCCCGTAATCAGTTAATCTGCCTGACCGGCGTTTCGGGAAGCGGTAAAAGCTCGCTTGCTTTCGACACCGTTTACGCCGAGGGTCAGAGACGATACGTGGAAAGCCTTTCCAGTTTCGCTCGACAATTCCTAGGGCAAATGCCGAAGCCTGATGTGGATTTGATCTCGGGGCTGAGTCCCTCGATTTCCATCTCTCAAAAAAGCTCTGGGAAAAACCCGCGGAGTACCGTGGGCACCATCACAGAGATTTATGATTATTTGCGTGTGCTGTTTGCCCGCGTTGGAAAAGGGTACTGCCCGCGTTGCGGTAACGAAATCACCGCTCAAACAGTCGATCAGATTATCGCCACGATCCTGCAAATGGAAAAAGGGACTTCATTTGCTGTCCTAGCCCCCATCATCCGGGCTCAAAAAGGGGAACATAAAGAACTCTTCAACGATCTTTTGAAGCAGGGCTACATCCGCGTGCGCGTGGATGGTGAAATCCGAGCTTTGGGCAGCGAAATCAACCTCGACCGCCAGATGCGACATGATGTTGAAGTGGTGGTCGACCGCCTGAAGGTGGCTGCCGACATACGCGGACGTCTCAGCGAAGCGGTGGAGTCAGCTCTCAAGATCGGCAAGGGTAATTTGGTTATCTCAACCACCAACGATTTGCCGGAAGAGGAGGAGGCGACGACCGCAGGTCCCTCGGAAACCGCGGCGTCTGCAGACCGCATATTTTCCGTGGATTATGCTTGTTCGCCCTGCGGCATCAGTTTCCAGCCTCCGACGCCTCAATTATTCAGTTTCAACAGCCCGCAGGGCATGTGCCAAGAGTGCGATGGTTTAGGCCATCTATACACGTTTGATCCCTCGTTATTGATTCCCGATGCGAACAAGTCATTCAAAAAAGGCTGTTTTGAATTACTGGGGAAGTGGTCAGATTTAGGCCGTTGGCGGCGGCATATCTACCAAGGCCTGGCGGATTCGATTGAGCGGCAACGAGAACTCCCAGAAAACACGCTTTTGGAAACGCCCTGGCAAGATCTCGAAAAGGACTTGCAGGACATCCTATTGTTCGGGACTGGCGAGATGCACATCACATTTACGTGGCGTGGCGGTCAATCGCCGATGAAGTATGGCGGTAAATTTGAAGGCATCATTCCCGAACTTAATGGCCGTTACCGCAATGCCAAGAGCGCTCCCAAACGGCGCCAACTCGAATCGTACATGAACACCATTCTATGCGGCGCCTGTGACGGAGAACGACTCAATCGTCAGTCGCGGCATATTCGCATTGAGTCCACGAACAAGCATTTCCGAGACTCGCCTTCCTGCTCCCTACCGGAAATATGCAACATGGCCGTATCGGATGCGAGAAACTTTTTCTCGGGTCTGGCTCTGGATAAAACCGGTAAGTTAATCGCCAACGATGCACTGAAGGAAATTCGCAATCGACTGGGCTTTCTCCTAAATGTAGGGCTCGATTATTTAACGCTGGACCGCACAGCCCCGACATTATCGGGAGGCGAATCTCAGCGCATTCGCTTGGCCAGTCAAATTGGATCGGGTTTGGTGGGCGTGCTGTATATTTTGGACGAGCCCTCCATCGGTTTGCACGCCCGCGACAACGATCGCCTCATCGGCACGCTGCAACACTTGCGTGATCAAGGCAACACGGTCTTGGTAGTCGAGCATGATGAAGACACCATGCGTGCCTCTGATTACATGATTGATTTCGGCCCGGGCCCAGGGGTTCGAGGCGGGCACGTGGTAGCCGAAGGCCGTCCTGAAGAGGTCGCCAAGTCCAAGAAAAGTGTGACCGGTCAATACCTTTCCGGGGCACTTACCATTGCCATGCCTGAGCAACGGCGAATCCCTAATCCCGAACGACAATTGACCATT
>JAAEPL010000228.1 GCA_024232675.1 Planctomycetaceae bacterium | reverse complement strand
CAAACAATCCGACGTACCCGAGGTCAGCGAGTTGTGTTGGTTGCTGATGTCCGACGCCCCAATGGGATTGATGGAACGTTGCGTCAGTTACAAAGATAAAGTGGCCAAAGGACTGCCGGCCAATTTAGGCTTGTTCACCTATCCCGTGCTGCAAGCGGCCGACATCCTTGCCTACGATTCGGATATCGTGCCTGTCGGTCAGGACCAAGTGCAACACATCGAAGTCTGCCGCGATCTGGCTCAGCGATTCAACAGCCATTTTGGCGAGGTCTTTGTGTTGCCCAAACCGCACGTACTGGATAACAGTGCTAAGGTCCCTGGAACGGATGGCGAAAAGATGTCCAAGAGTTATGGGAATGCCATCGAGATCTTCGAGGCGCCCAATAAAATGAAAAAGCAGGTGATGCGGATCGCCACCGATTCGCGTCCCATGGAGGATTCCAAAGATCCCGAAACGGATCATCTGTATCAGCTGTTCAGTCTGTTCGCGGAAGAAGCGGCTCGGGAATCTATGGCTGCAACCTATCGCCAAGGTGGGTTCGGTTACGGTGAAGTCAAGAAAGCCTTGGCCGAAGCCGCAGCGGCTTATTTTGCGGAAGCCCACGAACGCCGTGCGGAATTGGAAGCCAAACCGGAACGGGTCCACGAAATCCTCGGCGATGGTGCCGCAGTGGCCCGAAAAAAAGCCGGTGAGGTATTGAAGCGTGCTCAAGAGGCCTGCGGTTTACGCTGATTCGTGGCCAATCTGTCCTGCTGTTCTGGGGTTCACCGCCGTCCCTCTGCCGGGCAAGTTCAGGAGACGTCGGGCTGATTGCCGGGTGGGCGTCTGCTTTGACCATTGGGTGCGATGGCAGTTGGCATGCCTGTATCCTCGCCTTTCTAGCCGTACTCTTGGCAGAAACCCATTGAGGCTCATACTATGACCATGAATTTAATTGGGATTGGTACAGATATCATCGAAGTCGCTCGCATTGGCGAGATGATCGAGAAGCATGACGAACTCTTCTTGCGACGTGTTTACACTCCGCTGGAGATCGAATACTGCGGTGGCCGCAAATCTGCGTTGCAGCATTATGCGGGACGCTGGGCGGCCAAAGAGGCAGCGTTGAAAGCCCTGGGAACCGGTTGGTCGCGGGGTATTAAGTGGACCGATATGGAAGTCTCAAATCTGATGGGTGGCAAACCCGAACTGAGAATCCATGGTGTGGCCAGCGACATCGCCGAAGAGATGGGCATTCAAGAGATGCAGATCTCAATCTCCCACTGCCAGTCCTACGCCGTGGCCTACGTGATCGCCATCGGTGATTAACGCGTTCCGTCTATGAGAGCACGAGGTTTTCAGAACCAGGCCATTTTGTTTCTCTGGGCTTCTTCTTGAGCTCCCCGTCCTGTGGGAAGCATCCTGCTCAAAGTTTTTTTCAGACTGATCGAAGCAAGCATGTTGGGGTTTTTAGCCTTTTTCTCCCTTTAGCCGCCTTCTTGAAAATATTCGTGAGACAGGCAACGGCCATACGGGCATTCAGGAGATAGCCGGGGCGGCAGTTCGATAATGAATTGCTGGGTCACCGGAAAATAGGCAGGGCTTCGAGTGTCACGGAGCAACGGGCGTTGCCAGTGAAAAAACAACTAATGCAAAGGGTACCATCGAAATGAAAATTAACATGAAAATGACAGTTTGCTTACTCAACAGTCTACTTCTCGCGATCGTAGTAATGGGCGTATGTCAAGCGCAGGAAAACGCGGCTAGTGTAAGACCACTCGAAAGACTCGAAAACGTGCGGCTTTATGACACACGATTGAAAGGAGCAACCAAAGACGGACCCAATTTGACTTTTAATCTCCGTACGGATTTGGTTTGGTTGGCATCCGATGTCGTGCAAGGTTTGAGCAAGGATGAGGTCGAATCGCGAATCAAGTCGCCGGACGATGTTTTAAGTGGTTTCCGGTTTGCTACAGAAAGTGAAATCTCGACCTACTTGTCAAGTTTGGGAGTGCCGGTTCCCAGCGAAAAGGCCGAATCGGATAAAGCGGGTGAAACTTACTTTTTGGTGAAGCAAGAAAAGTTCATCCGAAATCATGATCCCCAGATCCAAAGTGAGCATAATATCGAAAACAATCTGACATTCGATACGCAAACTGGCACAAACTGGCTTAACGTCTCCGTTACCCTCAACCATTCGATTAACGATATACGGGCAAGGCTGCTGGACCCCAAGGACGAGCTGCATGCCTATCGCTACCCTACGCAGGAAGAAATCGGCGGGCTGTTGGAGCACTATGAGCTACCTGCTTCGGTCGGTGAGGTGGAGGGCAAAGCTCCGGCGAGTTCCCTCATGAACGATCTATGCAGTCAACAGGACAGGAATCAATTCGGCCCCGCTTTTGTCGCGATGTGGCCCGCATCAGAGACCCTAGGACAGAACAAGCAGATCTACGTTGATTTGGAGAAGGAAACCAGCCATGTCAGTCAGTCCGGTATGGATGTGGATAAAGCTTTTGGCTTCATCGGTAATTTTCTGGTCAGGAAATAGCCACGCAAGATGGGTTGGGGAGCAACGCTTTGGCGAGTTTGGAGCAACCAACGGACGGTCAGATCCTGGGCTTGAACCCCGAGCAGATGAAGTCCAGGGCAGCTTGAAAGGCCCAGTGTTGAATGGTCTGAGGGGTAACAGATCGCCCAAAATGCCCTTTTGTCGCGGTTAGGGGGGTGGAAAAGGGCCGTTCTGCTCTCAGCTATTGGCCAAATCGGGCTGGGTGAGTATATTTTCGGGTTGAGCATCGCCAAGAAGGGCGGCTTGGAAACGGCTTTTTTCTTAGGAAGCCGTTTTTTTGTTTCGTCCGCCGGTTGACGTTCGCCAGCGTAGCTTCAATTGGCAGAGCACCTCATTCGTAATGAGGGGGTTGCGGGTTCGAATCCCGCCGCTGGCTCTAAACTTAGTTAGACAGATACTCGCGAATACGCGAGGAAAATTTTGGAGTGACTATCCCATGATGCATGGCCTTGAAACCGACCTCAAAGACATCGTTCTTTCGAATACATCATTTGGCCCCGACACCATCAATTTGGTGACCAGTCGGATCAGCGATGATTACAGCCAATTCACGCAGTTACGCGAATTGACCGGTGAGCTTGCACGAAACGAATTTCGCACGCCAGCCGAATCAGTTCGCTTGGGCGTCTGCCAATACTTACTGGGAACTTACAGTGACGCCATAACGACACTGTCGAACGCGGACGGCGGTGCCCTTGCTCAGTTCTACATGGGCAAGTCCCATCTATCGTTGGGGCATTATGACAAGGCTGTGAGCAGTTTTGAAGCCGCGAAAACCGCTGGTTACAACGGCGACACTTGTTTGTTGTTGGTCGCTGAGACCCACCGTGCGGCTGCCAAAATCGATGAAGCGATGGCGATTCTCGACAACATGTTTGGTCCAGTAGAGCAAACGGCCGAGTACCTTTATCAACGCGGTTGCACGATCGCCGCCCGCGGTGATAACCCGGATGAAGTGATCGCTCTTTACGAACGTGCGGTGGAGTCGGATGGTAAGCACTCGGGCGCACTGTTTGGACTGGGACTTGAGAATGATCGTCGTGGCAACGATGAGAAAGCCCTGGAACTCTACCAACGGGCAGCAGCCGTATTCCCGACCAATGTCGGTATTCTGATCAATTTGGGACTGATGTACGAAGATTACGATCGGTATGAAATGGCACAGCAGTGCTACGATCGGATTCTTGAACAAGAGCCTAATAATCACCAAGCACAGCTGTATCGAAAAGATGCTGTTGCTTCGATGGATCCGTTCTTCGACTACGAACAAAAACGTCGTCAGGAACAAATGAAAACCATCATGAACATTCCTGTATCCCAGTTCGAATTATCGGTCCGCAGTCGCAATTGCCTGGAGAAGATGGGCATCGATACCTTGGGCGAACTGACGAAGGTCTCCGAATTGGAATTGCTCGGCAGTAAGAACTTTGGCGAAACCTCGCTGGTTGAGATTCGTGAAATGTTGGCCAACAAAGGGCTGAGTATCGGGCAGTTCGTTCACGAAAAACAGGAAAGTGAAGAGCCGCTGGACCTCAGCCACCTGTCTCCAGACGAGCAGGTCTTGCTGGAGCGACCGATTGCCGACCTGAACCTGTCGGTGCGTGCTCGCAAGTGCATGACCCGCTTGGGTCTGACCACGATCGGCGAATTGATTCGTAAATCAGCCGACGATTTGCTGGAATGCAAAAACTTCGGCGTCACCAGCCTGACTGAGATCCGCGAGAAATTAGTGGAGTTCAACCTCAGCCTACGGGGCGAATAAACCATTCGATAGAACTTGAATTCTCAACGCCCGGTTGGTTGCACCCGGGCGTTTTGATTTTGTAGGGAGCCGTAACGATCGACACCTTTCATTACGAACTATTGCATGTAGATCAGCACTGCGGCGCTCGCTTGGGGCGTTTGACAACGGCTCGGCATGGTGTAATCGATTTGCCGACATTTATGCCCGTCGGTACCGTGGGCACTGTCAAAGGACTGAGTACCGAGCAAGTGCGGCAAACAGGTGCCCAGATTATCTTGGGAAATACCTATCACCTTTCATTGAGACCCGGTGACGACTTGGTGGCAAGGCTGGGAGGATTGCACTCTTTCATGGATTGGGGCGGGCCCATTTTGACAGACAGTGGTGGGTTTCAGATTTTCAGTCTGGCAAAACTTGCCAAGGTTAGCGAGCGAGGCGTTTCCTTTCGCTCACACATCGATGGCCGATTGCTGGACTTAACCCCCGAACACTCGATGGAGATTCAGCAGAATCTGGGCAGCGACATCATGATGGTGCTCGACCATCTGCCGCCGTTGCCCTCACCTGCGGAGGTGATCAAGGAATCTTGCGAACGTACGATTCGTTGGGCGAAGCGATGTAAAGATTTTCACGCTGACGGAGCGCATTCCGCAAGCCAGGCTTTGTTCGGGATTGTGCAGGGCGGTTTAGATCTCAAGCAGAGGCGACATTGCGCGGATGGGTTGGTGGATTTGGATTTCGCGGGTTACGCAATTGGTGGTCTGAGTGTTGGGGAACCTCCACCAGAGATGTATCGCGTTACGGGCGGAACCACTCCGTTTCTGCCAGTCGAACGCCCCCGCTATCTGATGGGGGTGGGGAGACCCGAGGATTTATTGGCATCGATCGCTCGTGGTGTCGACATGTTTGACTGCGTGATGCCGACCCGAAATGGGCGAAATGGTTTGGCCTTTACCGATGCGGGGCCGCTGAAAATGCGAAATCAAAAACATCGCGAGGACCTGCGACCGCTAGACGAAAATACGCCTTCACCGCTGCGGCATCTCAGTCGAGCTTACCTGCGTCACCTGTTTATGGCCCGCGAAATGTTGGGGCCCATCGCTTTGTCGCTGCACAATTTGGCTTATTACCAAAATCTTATGAAACGAGCTCGAGAAGCAATTGCTGCCGACCGATTCCTCGATTTTTGTCGGGAGCGATATCTGGGATGGGGGCGAGATCCAAATGAGTTTCTGCCGACAGGCCTCTAAGGTCAGTCTGTTGAGGCTGGTGAATGCGAGGTTTTGGCTGGCTGGGGCGGATGGGTTGCTTTGCGGGGTGCCAATATTGATCTGAGGTAAGATAAGTCGGCGATGCTGTAACGTGCGGAGGGGAACCGGTTCACGCCGCTGGGTGGGCCGGGAGAGCATGAATCGCGTCCCATTCGTGGAACGGACCGGTAAAACGGGGGCGAAACAGGTCGGAAGGGCTTGAATGTGGCCTTGTTGCTAATTTCTCAAACTTTTATGATACGTGCATGCAAATTTTGCTAGTTTCCGTCTTGGAACACATCCTCCCGGCAACATCGGTGTCGGGCGTTTTTCGTATTAGGGTAAATACCCCCAACAATGGCGTGGCAATTTCACAATGTTTGATTCGTTGATGATGGTTTTGGCTCAATTGGAGCAGGACGGCGCAGCAACCGAGAGCAGCGAGATAGCTCAAGAAGCAGCTGCTGAAGCGTCGGGGGGCGGCTTGTTTCAATTTTTGTTGCCGATGATGGCAGCCATGTTGGTAATCATGCTGTTGATGCGACCCAAAAAGGGTGACCAGCAATTGAAACAGCAGCTGGCAGATCTTAAGAAGAACGACCGTGTCGTCACGGCGGGCGGGATCATTGGAACAGTGTCACAGATTCGAGATGATGCTAATTACGTAACGGTGCGAATCGATGAATCCACCAATGCGAAAATGCAGATCGTAAAGACTTCCATCGTCAAAGTGCTTGGCGACGAGAAGGTCGGCGACCTAGAAAAATCAAAGTAACTCGATTTTGCAGGATGCAAAATTGAGCGGTAAATAAACAACACACTCATTCATTTATCAACGGCTAAAATACGAGCGATGAACATTTTGGCACAAGCGGCTCAAGCAGCTATTTCCAATGCCCCCTGGTATCAAAACGAAACGGTTCAAGCCTTGCTATTGATGATCGCAGCGATTGCGATCTCAGTTTTCCTTGGCCGTACGCTGTCCAAGAGCTTTCGTGTACCGGAGCTTTCAGGACGCATGGGTTTGATTATTTGGTGCGTTCTAGCCAGCGCAATTGTGATCAGTTACAAGCCGTTGAAGTTCGGTGTTGATCTGCGTGGCGGTGTAACGATTATCGGCCAGATGAATGAGCAACCTGGTGTTGCAACGCAGGATCAAGTCACGATTCAGAAAATCATTCCGGTCCTCAAGGAAAGAATTGACCCTTCTGGTGTTCGCGAAATTGTAATCCGCGGCCTAGGTTCCGACAAAATGGAAGTGATTGTTCCTGATGTGGAAAAAGAAGAGGCCGAAAGAATTTGGAAGCGGCTGACCTCCGCAGGCCAGTTGTTCTTCCGGATTGTTGCCGATCAGAGTCAGCATCCCAATCTTTTGGACACCGCTCGGAAAACCTCCACGGAGCGACGGAAAGAGGTCTACAGCGACAAAGAAGGCGATGTCAACGAAGACGGTACCAGGAAACAAATTGGCGAATGGGTGCAATTGGCTCGAGAACAACCCAAGGATGGGAGCAGTGACGTGCGAACGCCATTTAAGTTCTTACCTTCGAACACGCAGATGTTGCGTAACGGTCGAACGGGCGAGTTGATCGACGTTGATATGGGGCTCTATGGCGGTGATGAAAAAGGTCGTCGTGACTTTACCAAATGGTGTGCCGACAACGGTCATGTTGACGTTGATATCCTGATGGCGTACCCAGCCAAAGAACGACAAAACGTCAAAGGTGAGTTCCTTACCAGCGTAAAGAAGGGTTTCGACGACAAAGCCAATCCCCGTATTGAATTCAATTTGAATTCCAAGGGTGGCAAACGCATGTTCTCGTTTACCAGTCGAAATAAACCAAGTAATGGTCGATACAGCCTCATGGGTATCGTGCTCGATAACAAACTTCAATCGGCTCCCCGAATCAATGAACCGATTCGCAACAGTGGAGTGATTGAAGGAAGTTTTACGGAAGAGGAAATCGACGGGTACATCGCGGTGCTCAGTTCCGGAAAACTTGATGTCGCATTGCGTAAGAACTGGATCAGCATGGATCAAATCCTTTCCACACTGGGAGAGGAACTGAAAACCAAGGGGCTGACTGCGATTGCGATTTCGCTGGGGTTGGTGCTGGTATTTATGATGTTCTACTACCGCTTCTGCGGTATCGTGGCCTGCATCGCTTTGGCCTTGAACCTGATATTCACGATGGCAATTTTGATGTTAATTAACGTCAATCTGACGCTCACCGGTTTAGCGGGGTTGGTGTTAACCATCGGGATGTCGGTGGATGCTAACGTGTTGATTTTCGAGAGGATTCGCGAAGAGATTAACCGCGGTGCTGCACTGCGAATGGCGATTCGTAACGGTTTTGATCGGGCTACCACAACCATTGTGGATGCCAACCTGACAACCTTGATCACGGCGGTCATCCTGTACGTCATTGGTACCGATCAGATTCGTAGTTTTTCAGTCACTTTGATCGTCGGTATTTTGATGTGTATGTTCACAGCGATTTACTGCTCACGCGTCTTGTTCACCATCGCGGAACGCAAGCGTTGGATCTCGGGATTGAAAATGTCCCGGATCGTTGGAAACGACTTGATCGATTTCCTCAGCAAGCGACGTGTCGCAGCGATCTGCTCGATTCTTGTCATCACCGTCGGCATGGCTGCCTTCTTTGCTCGTGGTAAACGTATCTTGGATACGGATTTGGCCGGCGGTTCGACTGCCCGCATCGAGTTCGTGGAAGACAAAACAGTCGAAGAAATCAAAGAGCGGCTCGAAGCCTCGCAATATGAGCACAACAACGACCCCATCCGTTACTCGGTGACCGAGATTAAAGATACGGGTGAAGGCGAAACAGCGCGATACGCTTTCAAAATCGACAGTAGTTTGCCGGTTTTGGATAACGGAGACGACAACGCGGAAGCCAACGATCTGCGTCTAGACAAAATCATTGCTGAAGTTTTCAAAGATGATTTGGTCATGCTGGGCGTGAATTTTGATCCCGCTAAAATTCGCCTCGCAAGAGACGGGGTGGAAGTCGAAATGAGTGATTCCGGTGGCGGTGGTCCGAGACTTGGCCACGCGTTCAGTTCTTTGGACTGGATGCCACAGGAAGAGGCCAAGCAGGAAGAAGCGAAACCAGCTGAAGCCAAGCAAGAAGAAGCTAAACCAGCTGAAGCCAAGCAAGAAGAAGCTAAACCGGCTGAAGCCAAGCAGGACGATAAGCCGGCCGAAACCACTGAGGCGACAGAGCAGCCGGTCACGCCGGATGCGTCGGCGCCTGCCACGGATGTCGGGGCACTGGGTGCACCCGCGTCGAACCAGGAACCGACCGTACCCGCTACCAAAACGAATCGGGAACCTTATACGGCAACGGTGGAGTTGAGTTTCGCTCATCCACTAACCGGTGAATCGGTTAAAGGTTACATCAACGATGCTTCTGAGAAGCTTGGCGATATTCCTCTGGACCCGGATGTTGATATCACTCTGACTGGTCCCTTAGGGACAGAGACCCTGCAAGATCGAGCCAAGGACTGGAAGGTCGCGTTGAATGTTTACGAACCGAACGATGCCAATCGATTGTTGGATGAGGTGCAGACGACGATGTCCTCGCAGCCATACTTTGCCAGCAGCAGTGGCGTGGGTGGCCAAGTCGCTGGTCGGGCTCAGCAACAGGCTCTGTTTGCGATCATTGCCAGTTTGATCGGCATTATTGGATACGTCTGGATTCGGTTCCAGAATGTGGCCTTTGGCTTGGCAGCGATTGTGGCCCTCGTGCATGACGTGTTGGTTGTGTTAGGTGCGATTGCCATCAGTTATTGGTTGGCCGGTGCGTTAGGGTTCTTGGGTGTGCAGGATTTCCGCATCAGCCTTTCCGTGGTTGCTGCTTTGCTAACGATCATTGGGTATTCCTTGAATGATACGATCGTGGTCTTTGATCGTATTCGGGAAGTCCGCGGAAAGCGAACTGACATTACAGCCGAGATGATTAACCGCAGTATTTCACAGACCCTCTCGCGTACAATTCTGACATCGATCACGACGTTGCTCGTTGTTTTAATTCTGTACTTCATGGGTGGTGATTCGATCCACGCCTTTGCCTTTGCACTGGTCATCGGCGTCATCGTGGGTACCTACAGTTCGATCTTTGTCGCCTCTCCCACTTTGTTGTGGTTGATGAACCGAGGGGTGGCTCCACCTGTCGTGCCTGCGGACAAGACGGCGAAGTCGAAAGGCTAGAAGCCCGCTGTATTCATTAAACAAAGAACGTGAGTGGTGTTTCCACTCACGTTTTTTTTATGGCTTCCCTGAAATTGTTAAGTAGCTTGGGGCTGACTTGCAATTGAGCCGGCTGCGGTGCGATCTTGGTGTGCGTGGGCCCGTTTAACCGGTAGGCTTTACCTGACGATTACAAAACACGGGTTGTTTTCACTAACGGCCTGCTGGAAGCCGGAATTTGGCTAGGTTGCCGAAGGAGTGGGCAATAGTTTAATGCGATCCGATGCATGGCGGTGCAGCGCTTAGTCGGGTCGCAAACTCCCCCCTATAATTTGCTTGATCTGGATCATGAAATGAAAGATATTTCACGATTGGTGGTCGGGATAGTCCTACTCGGTCTGGCCATTTTTCTAAGTGTTGATTTCGAAGCTACTCCCGCTCAGTCGGTAGGCGCAGAGTCCCCTGAAGACGTGGGATTGCTGGAGCCAGAGTGGCAGGCTGCCACACAACTGGCGCCCTCGGATGGCCACAACCTCGAACTAGCGACTGCCGTTCGGCCTCAGTTTGACGCGATCGCTCCCTTGCCCGCCAAGCCCTTGAATGCCATCGCTCAACCGGTACAAAATCT
>JAAEPL010000227.1 GCA_024232675.1 Planctomycetaceae bacterium | reverse complement strand
CGTCTCACGCACAGAGATCCTTTCGCTTAGCCGGGTCTCCTGAAGGGAAACGCCAATGTGCTGACGGATCTCGGAACCGGCATCACGCCAGGTTCGCCCCAGCACCTCGACGTCTCCGCTGGTGGCCGGCAGCAAGCCTTCTAGGATCTCGATCGTGGTAGTTTTGCCTGCCCCATTGGGACCCAAAACGCCAAAGCACTCACCCACGTCGATTTCCAGATCAACGCCGCGGACAGCCTCTACAGGTGGTTTGCCTGGATAAACCTTCACCAGGTTTCGGCAATGAATAGCGTGCTTCATGGAGATCAGACGCAACCGTTTTCGGGGATCAAGATAGGTCTGGGAAAGAAACGCTCAGTTACCAAAGGCTCGCTTCACTTCCTTGCGTTTGAGCTTCATCAAACCCATGAAACCGAAAGGGATGCCCACCACCACTAATGGCGAAAGCACAGGTACCATCGCAATGATGCAAGCCGTTCGGCACAGCTTGTAATTGTGCAATTGCCCCATGAGCACGCCGCCGGCAATCGAGCAACATTGAATAGCACATAAAACTGACGCCGCAATAATGCCGCCACCGATCGATAACGTGAGCACTGTCTGAGCCTGTGCATCGCGCCGCTCCTTGGCCTTTTCTACGGCCTTGGCTTTCTTCACATTTTTGGACGCCGCCTCTTCAAGTCGGTTTTCACCAAATATTTGCCAGACCAGGTTGTCGACCAACTTCTCGGTTTGTCCGCTGCCATAGATGAGGGCACCGACAGTGCCTCCGATGATGAGAACCAACGAAAGTAGGCCGCTAAAGAAAAGCCCTTTAGCCGGCACCTTTAGGAGTTCGCGAATTGCGTCCTTATCCACCGCCTTGGAGATATCAGAGGCTTTGTGCTTGAATTGCTGTCGCTGGAACTGTTGCTGTCCAAAATCGCTACTCATGGATCAATATGTTTCCTGCGAAAACCCCGAAGCCGAATCACCGTTAAGCCCCTATTATGCCTGTATTTTGCAATTTTTGAACCGGGAAAACCGATATCGCAGCAGGGCCTGGCAAACAGTGGTGGCTTAGCATTCGGTAAAACCCGCGCGACCCCACTCACAGGCCACCCGCTGCCTGGCAACTTATCACCTCAGCACATTGCGGAGCCGCGAACCATACCCCAGATTGGCTCTTTCGCATTGCGACATCAAAAAACAGACGCCCGCTTCCACGCGGAACAGCCCGAATAGGAACATTGCACTGGGCGAACACAGCCCGGCCAACCGAAACCCCGCAAACCACCCCACCTACGCTGACTGCAGGCAATTTCCGCAGTGAAAACTTGCGGGTGATCAATTCGGCCAGCGTTTCTTACTTGCGGCCTGGCACAGAATTTCTGTTCTGGTTAGGAGCTTGAGCATTTCGGCCGACATGTTTGGTCAAAAACTCGGCCTGTTTGAGAATGTCGTCCTGAGAAAGCTGAGCGGACAGGCCGGCTCGGGAGAGATGATCGGCTTCGAGCTCCTCAAGAATCAGCACATCGGCTTTCACCCCGGCCCTTTCTACTTGCTGGCCGGCAGCCAACCCACGGTTTTTGAAGCCACGTCCGACACCTGGCGCATTGCTCAGTCCGGGAACACCGCGGCCAACGGAAGCACCGTACGAGCGGGTGCTGCCCCCCAAATTCAAAGTGCCACCGTCCGGAACCCTGACGGAACCTTGGTAGTAAAAGCTCTTAAACACGGGTAAACGCACGGTAGAAGGCAATTGCAACTGGGCGTGAGCGGTGCTCGGCGGGATACAGAACAGGGCCAGCCCAACACCGCAAAGCCCTAGAATGAAGGAGGATTGTACTGCTGGCATCGATTTAGCTCCTTTAGCTCCAATTGACTGCGGAATTCCTATGGCCTTGGACGAGAATATATTCTTAGCGCGTGCCTGAGGATTCTAGGCAGTGGGCGCTAAATCGACAAATAGCCGCGGAATCCGGCTTGTAAGACGTGGGAATTTGACACGGATATGCGGCTTGGGCAGCAGCCTCGCCAGCTCCCTGAATTTTCTTATTTTTTACCGGTTGACGGCTTATGGAGGATTCCTTAACTTTATCGATTCGTCCTTGGAACCGCTACGGTTTGAGGGCCTGTTCGTTGTCAACTTGGAATTGGTTTTTCTTACCCGATTAACTCAGGGGTTCGCTCGGTGGAAGTCATTCGTATCCGTATGGAAGCTTACGATCACTCGATCTTAGATCAGAGTGCTCAGGATATTGTCGACACTGCCAAAAGAACGCACTCGGAGGTACACGGGCCAATTCCGCTACCAACGCGCATTGAGCGATACACGGTCTTGTCGAGCCCGTTTATCGATAAAAAAGCTCGACAACAATTTGAAATTCGAACTCATAAGCGTTTGATTGATATTGTCCAAGCGACGGCAAAAACCATCGAGGCATTGAACAAGCTCTCGTTGCCGGCCGGTGTGGAAATCAAGATCAAAGCTTCTGCGAAATAGAGTTATATAACCCGTCAGACCTTCCAAAGTCGTTTGAATATGGATTGGAAGCTTGTGGGGTAAGCCAAATCACGGCGAGACAGGTCGTCCGTCGAGGCAGTTTCACCAGTCGGATATTCCTAGGTGAGCGTCTGCGTATTTGAGCTCCCTGCGGCATACCCAACTGACAATACGAACCAGCATTCAAGGTGAATGAAAATGAGCAAGGGAATTCTTGGCCGTAAGGTCGGTATGACCCAGGTATTCGACCCCGAAACAGGGGTCGCGACACCCGTGACAGTGATCCAAGCTGGTCCGTGTACCGTGCTGCAGATCCGTACCGCCGAAAATGACGGTTACGAGGCAGTTCAGTTGGGATTTCTTGATAAGGTCCGACCGAAAAAAGACCGTCGTTCGCGACAGAGTCAGGCGAGTCGCTCCGAGCGAGGGCACGTCGCCAACATCGGCAGCAAACGCAGCAAGAAATTGGCTGAAAATGGCGCCGAAGTGAGCGATAAAGCGGATTGCGAACCCAAGCAGTTCGTGCGTGAGATTCGCGGCAAAGTCGGCGACGGCATGGAAATCGGTCATCTGGTCAGCGTTGACGCCCTCGAGGGTGTGTTGGCGGTTGATGTTACCGGTACCAGCAAAGGTCGCGGTTTCGCCGGTGTCATGAAGCGACACAACTTCTCCGGTCAACGTGCGACTCACGGTGTCAAAAAGGTACACCGTCATGCTGGGGGTACAGGCATGAGTGCCTCTCCAAGCCGCCTGTTTAAGGGTAAACGCATGGCGGGTCAGTACGGGAACGCCAAAGTTACACAACGCAACTTGCGTCTTCATAAAATCGACGTGGAAAACAATCTCTTGTTAATTCACGGTGCTGTCCCCGGCCCCAACGGCGGCATGCTCGTAATTCGAGAAACCAACAAGGTCGGCCCTGGCAGTCGACGGACTACGAAATAGGTAAATATCCATGGCAACCCTACCCATTTACGACAAAACCGGAAAAAAGGTCGGTGACTACGACATCGACCCCGCGGATTTGTGCCCAACGATTGATAAGCAATTGTTGCACGACGCAGTGGTGATGTACCAAGCCAACCAGCGCCAGGGTTCTTTCAAAACCAAGAGCCGAGCAGAGGTGGCGGGTTCCACGAAAAAAATGTACCGCCAAAAGGGTACAGGTAACGCTCGTGCCGGTTCCAAGCGAAGTGGTGTACGACGCGGTGGTGGCCACATTTTCGCCAAACGACCACGAGACTTTTCTTACCGATTACCTCGCAAAGCCTTGCAAAAGGCAACTAAGATGGCGATGGCCGGCAAGATTCGCGACGAGCAGGTAATGGTGCTGGATGAATTCACGATGGAAGCTCCAAAGACTTCCGAAGTGGCAAATTTGCTTGAGGCACTCAACATCAGCGGACACTCGACACTGATTGCCACCGACAAGCTCAGCCAGAACGTACACAGAAGTGCTCGCAATATTCCGCGAGTGAGTGTGATGGAAGTCCGCGAATTAAACGCCTTGGCGATTCTTCACCCGCAGCGAGTTTTGATCACGCGGGCAGCGTTGGACGCACTGAAAGCGGGCCAGCATACGGAAACAGAAGAAGTGGCCGTTGGTTAACTGAACGAAACAAATAAACGCAGATTCGGAAGACGCCAAAATGGCACGTGTAAAAACCAAAAAGAACCGACCCGCTCCCGCACCTAAGGGACCGCAACTGGAACCCCATCAGGTCATCGTCCGACCGATGGTGACCGAAAAAAATCTGTTCTTCGCACAGACACAAAACCATTACACCTTCGAGGTCAATTCGTTGGCCACGAAAACCGAGATTAAAGACGCGGTAGAAAGTCTCTTCGAAGTTGAGGTCGCGAAAGTGATGACTCAAAATCGAAAAGGCAAGCCACGTCGTTACCGATTCCGCTTTGGTCGCACCAAAGCCATGAAAAAGGCGATTGTAAAGCTGAAGGGCGATCACAAGATCGACTTCTTCTAAACCAACGCGGAACACGGAAAACAAGCACACTCAACGGATAAGCAAATGGGCATTCGAAAATACAAACCGACTTCACCAGGTCGACGAGGAGCCAGCGTCAGCGACTTTGTCGATCTGACGCCGGGTGCTAAGCCTGAAAAAAGCTTGTTGAAGCCGCTACCCAAAAAGGGCGGTCGCAACAATCAGGGGCGGATTACCTGCCGTCACCGCGGGGGTGGTCACAAGCGGATGTACCGCGTCATCGATTTCCGCCGCAACAAGGATGCGGTTCCCGCGATCGTGAACTCCGTGCAGTACGACCCCAACCGCAGCTCGCGAATTGCCCTGCTGTTTTACAAAGACGGCGAGAAACGATACATCATTGCCCCCGAGGGCTTGAAAGCTGGCATGACTTTGGAAAGTGGCCCCGAGGCACCTCCCACAGTCGGTAACTGCCTGCCACTTAAAAACACACCTGTCGGTACCGTTGTCCACAACGTGGAATTACGACCCGGTCAAGGAGCCGCGATTTGCCGCAGTGCGGGAACCTACGCCACCTTGATGGCTCGGGAAGCCGATTGGGCCCAGATTTCCATGCCCAGCGGTGAAATCCGCCGTATTCCTGCCGCCTGTCGTGCCACGATTGGTCGCGTCGGAAATAGTGAACACAGCAGTATCCGATTGGGTAAAGCCGGTCGCAAGCGATGGCTCGGTCGTCGTCCTCATGTTCGAGGTACCGCGATGAACCCGGTCGATCACCCACATGGTGGTGGTGAAGGTCGCACCAAGGGTGGCCGTCATCCTGTCAGCCCAACGGGCGTACCAGCCAAGGGCGGTCGGACCCGTAAGCGAAGTAAACCATCGAACGCATCGATCGTGCGTCGACGTCGCTCGCGACGTTACGGCCAACTTCGAGTGCCCAAGTAGTCCACCTCCGCAGTCAACAAAACAACGTAAACCCGAATTCGCAAAGCCATGAGCCGATCACAGAAAAAAGGTCCTTTCGTAGACGAAAAGCTATTTGCCAAAATCGTCAAATTGGACGACGCCGGCAAAAAAGAGCCCATCAAGACTTGGTCCCGATCCTGCACCGTGGTCCCTGAGTTTATCGGACACACATTCATGGTTCACGACGGTCGTCGGCACATCAAAGTTTTCATTACCGAAGACATGGTGGGTCACAAACTTGGCGAATTCGCCGCGACACGAACGTTCCGTGGCCACTCGGGAAGCAAAAAAGGAAAATAACCTGACCTCGTATTCGAGATCCGGAGAGAAAAAATATGTCATTTCGTGCATCACATCGCAACGCTCGCATCAGTGCCCGCAAGGTCCGCCCAGTGGCAGACATGGTTCGCGGCAAATTTGTGGACGAAGCACTCGATATCCTGCGGTACCAGCCTCAACGAGGGGCTCGCATGTTGGAAAAAGTTCTCAAGAGCGCTTTGGCCAACGCCCAGGACCCCGATCAAAACCCGGGGCAGATCATCAACGTTCACGACCTGTTCATTTCCGGTGTGCGTGTGGATGGTGGCTCGATGTTCAAACGAGTACGTCCTCGTGCTCGTGGTAGTGCCTACATGATCAAGAAACGGATGTCGCACATCCACGTCGAGATCGACCAGGTTTAAGAAGACATTTGGCCTCGGCTACGGCAGCGGAGGCGTTGATTGAAAGATAGATAAAAGGGCACCTTGGCGTTTGCTGGGTCCCAGTAAACAAATTATTTATTAACGCTCTTACGAGCATAAAATCAAAGAGAAGATTATGGGTCAAAAGGTAAATCCAATCGGTTTCCGAACAGGCGTAATGGTGGGTTGGAAAAGCCGCTGGTACGCACCTAAGGACGAATTTGCCAACTTGTTGTTGGAAGACAAGAAGGTCCGGGATTTTATCAAGAAACACCCTACGAAAAATTACAAAGCGGCCGGTATCGACCGCATTGAAATCGAGCGTACGCGTGATGAAGTCAAAGTCATTTTGCACGTCGCTCGACCCGGTCTAATCATCGGGAAAAAAGGTCAGGAAGTCGAAGTCCTACAAGAAGAATTACAGAATCTGATTGGACGTCGCGTTAACCTGAAAATTGAAGAGATCAACCGACCTGAGCTGCAAGCTCAATTGGTCGCTGAGAAAATTGCCGAACAACTCTCCAAACGAGCCAGCTTCCGACGCACGATGAAACGGGCACTGGAAGAGACGATGGACGCCGGTGCCAAAGGCATCAAAGTTCAACTCGCCGGTCGTTTGGGTGGTGCTGAAATGGCACGTCGTGAAAAACAAATCGCCGGATCCATTCCGCTGAGCACTTTACGCGCAAAGATTGACTACGGTTTCACCGAAGCCAAGACCGCGCAAGGGCACATTGGAGTTCAGGTCTGGATTAACCAGGGTACTTACGGAGACGAAACCGATGGCGCTGATGCCAAAACGGGTCAAGCATCGAAAGGTCCAAAGAGGTCGTATAAAAGGTAACGCGACTCGAGGCAACAAAGTTGTCTTTGGGGATTACGGGTTACAGTCGCTCGAGCCAGGTTGGCTGAAGGCGCAGACGATCGAAGCCGGACGTATCGCGGCCACGCAATACATTCGTGGTGAGGGAAAACTCTATATCAGAGTATTCCCGCACCGCTCGATCACATCGACTCCTTTGGAAACTCGAATGGGTAAAGGTAAAGGGGAACCGGAATACTGGGTGGCTACCATCCGGCCCGGCACGATCCTTTATGAGTTGGGCGGTGTGTCCGAACAGCAAGCAAAGATTTGCTTCGCACGTTTGGCTCACAAGATGCCCTTCAAGGTGCGGATGGTGAAACGCCGCCCGATGTAGAATAGGGTTTTGGTCGGAAGACCAAAGCAAGACGTCATAGTGACAACGAGTGTGGGTAAAACCGCTTACCCGCCAAATTTGGAAAAAGACAAGGCAAACCGTTATGAGCGAAACTTCCGAACTACGTGAGATGAGCAACGAGCAGTTGCACGCCACGATGGCGGAAACCCGCAAGATCCTGTTTCGCATGCGAATTCAGGCTCAGACGGAACGATTGGACGTTCCCACCGAAATGCGACGCAACCGCCGTCAAATCGCCCGGATTAAAACCATCCTCCGAGAACGGGAAATCGCCCAGACCAAAGCAGCGATCGATCAAGCCATCGAATCCGCCGCCGGCTAGGCACCCTTACTGAAACAAAGCACGTAGAGCAAAACCAAAGCAAACAGCCATGCCAAAACGACAAGCGATTGGTCGAGTGACCAGCGACAAAATGAACAAAACCCGAGTGGTGGAAATTCCCCGCTTGGTGCGGCATCCCAAGTACGGCAAGTTCGTTCGCAAGAGAACTGTTTGCTACGTGCATGATGAAAATAACGATTCCGGTCACGGCGACACCGTTGAGATCATCGAATCGCGACCGCTCAGCAAAAAGAAGCGCTGGATGCTGGTCAAAGTGATTGAAAAGAACACCGAAGTCGATGTGACTGCTTTGCGAGCTGCTCGCAAACAAGCCGAAGCAACCGAAGCAGGCGGCGAAACAGAAGACTAAACTTCAAGTTTCCGGTCCATCCCCCAACCACCCGATGCCCCTACCAGGGCCAACTGAACACGAAACACTTGAGTCATGATTCAACAAGAAACCCGATTACAAGTTGCCGACAACACTGGTGCAAAAGAAGTGATGTGCATCAAAGTGCTGGGCGGTTCCCGGCGACGCACGGCCAGTATTGGTGACATCATCGTCTGCAGCGTGAAAAGCGTTTTGCCTGGCAGTGACATCAAGAAGAAAACCATCGTGCGAGCCGTTATCGTACGAACCAAAACACCGACACGACGAGCCGACGGCAGTTACATCCGCTTCGACAGCAACGCCGCCGTCATCATCGACACTGACAAGAACCCCCGCGGTACCCGTATTTTTGGTGCGGTCGCTCGCGAACTGCGAGAGCGCAATTTCATGAAAATTGTCAGCTTGGCCAACGAAGTACTGTAAGACCCGATAAAGAACCAAAGAACTATCGCCAAAAATAGCGAACAGAAAAATGCCCACGCGACTTCAAAACATGTACACCGAAACGATTCAGGCCCAGATGGCTGAAAAGTTCGGTCGTAAAAACAAGCATTCGTTACCACGACTGGAAAAGATCGTGCTCAACATGGGTGTCGGAAGTGCCTTGCAGGATAAGAAGAACCTGGAAGATGCCTTTGCGGCCCTAACGTTGATCAGCGGCCAGAAACCAGTAACCACCGTGGCCCGCAAATCGATCGCGAATTTTCGTTTGCGTGAAGGAAACAAGATTGGCTGCAAGGTAACCCTGCGTGGCGATCGCATGTATGAGTTTCTTGATCGACTGCTGTCGTTCGTGTTACCTCGCGTGCGTGACTTTCGCGGTGTTAATCCTAAGGCCTTTGATGGGCGTGGCAATTACAGTCTCGGTCTAACCGAGTACCTCGTGTTTCCGGAATTGAATCCGGACAAGTTCACACGTTCCCAAGGATTGAACATTGCTTTTGTGACAACCACCGACAATGACGAAGAAGGTCGGGAACTGTTGCGAATGTTCGGTATGCCTTTCCGAGATAAAAAAACGGAAGCTGCCTGAACCCCGTATCGAGAACATTTATCCATTTATTTCACAGGTCCATTCAGTGGCTCGAAAATCCAAAATTGCCAAAGCGAACCGGACACCGAAGTATTCGGTTCGCCAGGAACGTCGTTGCAAGATGTGCGGTCGCCCGCGTGCGGTGTATCGTAAATTCGGCATCTGCCGAATTTGTTTTCGCAAGTTAGCAGACCAGGGACTTATCCCCGGTGTTCGCAAGGCCAGTTGGTAAGCATAGGGAGAACATTCATATGATGACCGACCCAATCGCCGACATGCTGACGCGAATTCGTAACGCTGTTAGTGTGGAACGGCCCAGTGTCGAAATGCCAGTCTCGAAAGTCAAAAAAGGTCTAGCCGAAGTTCTCAAACGAGAAGGCTACATCTGGGACTGGGCAGAAGTACAAGAAGAGGATGATAAATTCTCCAAATTGCGGATCGAACTTAAGTACGGTCCCAGCGGGGAAAAAGTCATTCAGAAGATTAAACGTATTAGCAAGCCTGGATGCCGTGTTTACTCACGGTCACGCGACTTGCGTCCCATCTTGAATGGCCTGGGAATTAGTATTCTCAGCACAAGTCAGGGCGTGATGAGTGACCGGGAAGCACGTCAACAAAAGGTAGGTGGCGAAGTTTTGTGCGAGATCTGGTAAACGGCGCCCGAGGGCACCAAGCAACCACAACGTATCTCATGCCAACAGCTACATAAGAGAAACAGAATCATGTCCAGAGTCGGAAATCAACCCATCCCCATTCCCGCCGGAATCACCGCCAAAGTAGACGGTAATACATTCCATGCGGAAGGCCCCAAAGGCAAACTCGCATTCGAGTTTCGCTCCGAGGTAAAAGTGGACGTCAATGACACCGACGTGATCGTGTCGCGGCATAAGGATGATCGCTTTTCCAAAGCGTTTCACGGCACGACCCGCGCTCTCATTAACAACATGATCATTGGTGTTAAGGACGGCTACGAAAAGAAACTGGAATTGCAAGGCGTCGGTTACGTTTGCAATGTCAGTGGCAAAACCCTTTCCTTGCGAGTCGGTTTGGCCAATGAATTGAAAATGGAAATCCCGGTAGGACTGGATGTTACCTGCCCGGATAATACCCACATCGATGTCAAAGGTTGCGATAAGCAACTGGTGGGCAAGTTTGCTGCCGAGGTTCGCTCCCTGCGAAAACCTGAGCCTTACAAGGGCAAAGGGATCCGATACTTTGGCGAACAAGTCAAAATCAAACCTGGAAAGGCCGCCTCTTAACGTCTGCCTGACCTGTTATTCAGAAGCCAATTGACTATGAAATATTCAAAAGTAAAAAACGTACAACGCTGGCGTCGCAAGAACCGCGTTCGAAAAAAGTTGCGAGGCACTGCCGAGCGACCCCGCCTATCGGTCAACCGCAGTAACAAGCACTTGTACTGTCAGGTCATCGATGACGAATCGGGTAAAACGCTGGCCTCCGCTAGTACCCGAGACAAGGACTTGCGTGACCAGATCACCAACTGTGGCAACTGTGATGCTGCAAAAGTGATCGGCTCGGCTATCGCCGATCGGGCGAAAGCTGCCGGCGTCACGAGCGTCAAGCTGGATCGTGGTCGGTTCAGGTACCACGGACGGGTCGCTGAGCTGGCAGACGCCGCTCGAGAAGGCGGTTTGGAACTCTAAGTTCCAACACGCTTGAAGGTCACCTTACTGGCAAACAGCCCCTACAAGACAATTCAAAAAACAGCAAATACCCAGGTGGAATCAAAACGTGTCAACTGAAAACAGCAGTGGAATTATCGAACGCACCGTCAAAATCAAACGCTGTGCCGCCGTTGTGAAAGGTGGTCGCCGTTTCAGCTTTGCAGCCATGGTCGTTAACGGCGATGGGAACGGCAAAGTTGGTTGGGGTTATGGCAAAGCCAACGAAGTACCACCCAGTGTCGAAAAAGCAAACAAACAAGCTGCTCGCGGCATGATTGATGTGCCTCTGGTAGAAGGCTCTATTCCCCACACCGTCAAAGGACGGTTTGGGGCCGCTCGGGTGATTTTGTTGCCTGCGGGTGCAGGTACCGGAATCATCGCCGGTTCGGCAGTTAGAGCCGTATGTGAAGCTGCCGGGATCACCGATATCCTGACCAAAAGCTTCGGTAGCAACAATCCAGTCACCCTGGTAAAGGCCACGATTGATGCCCTTTCTCAATTGAGAACCAGGGAAGACGTTGAACTTCTGCGAGGAGTCGGGGAACTATGAACCTGAATGACGTAAACGAAGGCATCCAAAAACACCGACGGAAAAAGCGACTGGGTCGTGGTACCGGATCGGGGTTGGGAAAAACATGCGGACGTGGACACAACGGACAACGGTCTCGTGCCGGCTCGTCCTTCCACCCCATGTTCCAAGGTGGTGCCATGCCGATGTTCCGCCGCATCCCTAAACGGGGCTTTAACAACAAATTTGCACTGACGGTTCTGGCTGTGAATGTCGGTCAACTGGAAGATTTGTTCGAAGCTGGTGGTGAAGTGAATCGGGAATCATTGAGCAACACATCCTTCGGGAAATCCCGTTACGATATCCTGAAAATCCTCGGTGACGGCGAACTCACTAAAAGCTTGACGATTACTGCTGATCGCTTCAGCAAATCGGCACGTGAAAAGATCGAGAAGGCCGGCGGAACGATTGTTCAGCTTCCGGGCAAAAAACCTGTCGTGAAAAACAAGCAAAAATCGGCGTCTACTGCTGGTTAAGTCCCGAATTCTGCCCTTCGCTGGCTTAGAAATTGACGGTTTCGTCAACTCCTATTGCCAGCAGGCAGCGGTGGCTTCTAAATTGCAGGTTGTGGACCGAACAAGATACGCAATTGGATGCGTGGGATGGGTCAAAAGACCCATTGAGAATCGTAAGGCTGCGAGACTTTTTCGAACCTTTTATAAGCAACCCTAATCGAACAACTACCGAACGGTATTCAAATGCTGGAAAAACTGAGAATCATCTTCACGATTCCAGAACTTCGTCAAAAAATTCTGCTGACGTTGTTCCTTCTTTGCATCTATCGCGTTGGTTGGCAAATTCCTTTGCCGATGATAGATCAGACTCAAATCGCCAGCTTTGGTGGCGGTGAAGGAAGCACGCTAAGTACTTTCTTGGAACGCGTCTCGATTTTTAGCGCGAGTCAGTTGACCCAATTTACAATATTTGGCTTGGGCATCATGCCCTACATCTCAGCCGCGATTATCTTGCAATTGCTCGGATCGGTGTACCCGCCGCTCGAACAACTGAAGAAAGAGGGCGAGGCGGGCCGGAAAAAAATCAACGAGTACACCCGCTATCTTACGGTGATTCTATGTCTGTTTCAGAGTGCTGCTCTGATGTGGTTTGTCATTATGGCGACCGGTGAGACGGGGCAGAACCTTACGATGGCTCGCTTTGAAAACGACAGCGGGGAATTGACGTTTGGTTGGCAGATAACCGGGATCTTAATCATGACCTCGGGCTCGGTCTTTCTGATGTGGCTCGGGGAACAAATCGATGAATTTGGTATCGGTAACGGTATCAGTTTGTTGATCATGGCAGGGATTGTGGCGCAGATGCCGGGGGCCATGATATCGCTGATTCAAAATGCCAGTTTCGAACTCTCCGGCGTCTTTAATGGAACGGTCGGCATCGAGACCTTTATCGCATTGGCTCTGCTGTTTGTGGGGGTGGTGTTGGGGATTGTCTATGTAACACTCGCCCAGCGGAGGATTCCTACGCAAAGTGCGAAACACGTTCGGGGTCGGCGAGTTTACGGTGGCACCCGACAATACATGCCTTTGCGTGTAAACCAAGCCGGCGTGATGCCCATCATTTTCGCCAGTAGTCTGTTGATGTTCCCGCCGCTGTTAATGATCAGTATGGGTAGCATGATGGGCGATACCATCTTCGGACAAATATTTACAACCATCGGTGATGCATTCCAAAACCAGGCGTCGTTGCTCTTTAATCTGGTTTACATTGGAATGATTTACTTCTTCTGCTACTTCTGGACGGCCATCACATTCAATCCGAAGGAAATTTCGGAGAACTTGAAAGAAAGCGGCACGTTCATTCCGGGCTACCGTCCGGGGAAGACAACTACCAACTACCTCGAAAATGTGATCGAAAGAATCACCTACGTCGGTGCTGGATTCTTGGCCTTGGTCGCGGTTATTCCGACCATGGTATCCAGCTTGCTCGAGGTCAATTACATGGTAGCGAGTTTTTATGGTGGAACCGGATTGTTGATCGCTGTCAGCGTGGCATTCGATTTAGTACAGAAAATCGACAGCCACCTGATCATGAGAAACTACAAGGGATTACTCGAGTAAACGAAAACTCTTGGTAGGTTGGGTTGATGCGTGTCGTAATGATTGGTCCACCGGGTGCCGGCAAAGGCACCCAGAGTGCGCGATTAGCAAAACGGCTTAAAATCCCCCATCTGTCGACCGGCGAAATGCTGCGAGCGGCAATCGATGCCGGTACAGAAATCGGACGCCAAGTGGCCCCCATTATGAATGCTGGGCACTTGGTCTCTGATGACTTAATCGCGGGCGTCGTCGAAGAACGCATTCAGATGAAGGATTGTCGCAGCGGTTATCTTCTGGACGGGTTTCCACGCACCCTGAACCAAGGTGAAATTTACCAAACGTATCTCAATCAGCACGGGCAGAGACTCGATCACGTTATTGAATTAAAAGTCAACGACGAAGAATTGAGAAAGCGTCTTGGTGCACGTCATGATGACTCGGATAACCCGCGGCATGATGACAAACCTGACGCCGTTCCACTGAGAATTGAAGTCTATCACTCCGAAACCAGTCCCTTGGTTGGTTTTTATAAAGCGGAGGCGTTCGGCGACCTGCTCAAAGTAATTGACGGCATCGGAACCATGGATGAGATCACGCAGCGAATTCTCACAGCGATTGGGTTCGAGCAGGCTGACGAAGTTTAATTCCGCGTGCATGTGCGGTGCGTCCGCAAACTCTCAGCACATCGCTCTGCAGCGGTATAGGTGCTTTCATTCTGACGACCGTCAATACCGGTACGGTCACCCATCCTAGGGCGGGGAATACTGCGAATTGCACGCTTTCTAAAAAAACGGAACTGCCCTGATTTACCGCGAGCTAGGGTTCTAACGGAGGAGGTCAATCGGTCTCATCCTTTTAGCCTACGCGTCAAACATGAATACATCAGTGCAGAGAACCCCCCTCGATTTTGATGATTTGCTCAATCGCTGCCTCGGGGAAGTTGATTTTGCGCGACGTATTCTCAGCGATTTCCTGAAGACAACTCGCCCGCTTTTGGATGAAATCGGCAGTGCCCTTTTTAATTCCGCTGAAGAGAAAGCGGCCTTTCAAGTCCACCGCTTAAAAGGAACAGCAGGATTGGTGGCGGCCAATTCATTGCTCGATTCGCTGGTCGAGCTAGAAACGTTATTGCGGAGGACATCGGACACGACTCATGCACAAATATCAGGCTGCTTAACCCAAAGTTATCAAAGGTTTGATGAGGTGCAAAAGTTTGCGGAACGAAATTTACTAAATCGTCCCCAGGCGGAGCTGAGTTCATGAAAATCTTGGTCGTCGAGGACAATCCGATCGATGCGCTCGTGGTCGAACACGCGTTGCAAGTCATTGGACACGAGGTCACGGTTGCGGACACCGCCGAAAAAGCGATGGAACACTTGCGGCATTGCAATTACCCCGTCGTGATCAGCGATTGGGAACTACCCGGACAAAACGGGGATGCGCTTTGCCAAACCATTCGTGAGCGTAGCGCGAATTGTTATACGTACATCATTATGCTGACCTCCCGCACAGACAAACGATTTGTGATTAACGGGTTAGCCGCGGGTGCCGATGACTACATCACAAAACCCTTCGAGCCCGAAGAGCTATTTTTTCGCATCCGCGCAGCCGAGCGATTGCTCTCTTTGCAAGGTCGCGACGTTTTGATTTTCAGCTTGGCCAAACTGGCAGAATCCCGAGATCGGGACACGGGGGTTCATCTCGAAAGGATGCGAGAATACTGTCGGCTACTGACTATGCTGCTCGGTAAAAACCCGCGTTACAATGAAGTTATCGACGCCGACTTCGTGGAATCAATCTATCTAACATCCCCACTGCACGACATCGGTAAAGTGGGGGTCCCTGACAGCATTCTACTAAAACGTGGGCCGCTGACTCCGGAACAATTCGAGATCATGAAACGGCATACGACAATTGGTGGCGAGACGTTGAACACCGCGTCGAACAATTACCCGGGTCATCACTACCTGAAAATGGCAACCGAAATCGCCATGACTCATCACGAGAAATACAACGGAACGGGCTACCCTAACGGTCTGGCGGGAACCGAAATTCCGCTTTGCGGACGCATCGTCGCTCTCGCCGATTTTTACGACGCCGTGACATCCGAACGGGTCTATAAGAAAGCCTATTCTCATGCTCGCGCCTGCCGCATGATTCGCGCCGAAACCGGCTCTCATTTCGACCCCGACATTGCCCGAGTATTTATTCAGCATGCAGACGAATTCAACCGAATCCGTACGTCGTTTCAAAAAGTTGCCAACCGAACTGCAGGCATCAGCAAACCTGCAGCCAAGATAGTGTCACCTGTTGTGCTCGGCTACACCGCGCGGGCGATCGAGAAAAAACAAACGCTTTGATCGTTTGACGGAAAATAAGAAATCTCGCCCAGCTCACTGTCGGGAATTCCTGCCGTCAGGGCCATCATTCGGGTGCGCTCTCGATAGACGACCTCCCAATTCATGAAGGCTTCCATAAAGCCTGCCCACGATTTAGGGTTAGGCAAACTCGTTAACAATAGCTTCCCACCCGGCTTTAGCTTTCGAAAAAGCGCCTCTGTCAATTCTTGACAATCAGAATCGCATGATTCATCACACATGGCGGATGCATAAATCAAATCGAAATGTCCGAGAGCAACGCCCTCAGAAACCAGTTCTGGCGTAGAAGATTCCAACGTGGTCAAACCAAAACGGTCATACTCTCGACGCAAGCTTACTAAGTTGTCGGGCTGGGAATCAATTGCCAACATGCGACCCAGGTGACCGCGATTGATGGCGGTCGAAAACTCCGCCTCTCTCAGATGACCTGCTCCCAGAGCCATGACTTCCGCACCGCGATGGTGTCGAGACACGTCATCAATGTACTGGGCAAAGACTTCCCGACGTGCTCGGTTGGCACGACAAAAAGGGGCCTCCATCGTCCAACGATTTATGCGGCGCCCTATCCATGTCATGTCCGATAAGGACCAACCCTGTTCCGCCGAATACACATAATCCAACCATGCACCGCGGGTAGCGGGCCCCTGCGGTTGTTCAAATGCATGACGCGTTAACGGATCTTGGTGCACCAAATGCCGAATGGGATGTTGCCGAATCCAATCCACGAATTCCCACCAATTTTCACGAGTACTGGATGTTCGCCTTTGGTCCAAAAGATGGACAACTTGCTCCAGCGTTTTATCGACTGCCTGCAACGTAGAATTTCTATCCTGAAGACACTCTACGGCCTGCTGCAGGATCTCTTGAACGATTGGGTCTCCTGGGACCGCTCCTGTTTGATCCGTGCCTGGAACAAGGGAGACAGCTTCCCCGGAAATCTGGTGGGAGAGATCGAAACTGTTCTGATCAGTAGCCTGTATCATGGGCGCCCTCGTTGGCGTGGGGCCGGTTTGTCTGCCGACCCGCTCGTGAAAATCCGTTCTCTGAGATGGGAAAGCGTGCCAAAATTGCCGAGACAATGTCACAAGGTTTGTGATCCCGATTAATCGGCATTGTCGGCAAATCCATCATCTCCTCTGACGGAGGAGAGATTGCAGATGCAGTGCCAGTTTCCGGTCTGCCAGATACCAGCATTCACCTTCCCTGTAACGATAAGTCAGCGTTTGGACAGAACTTTCGTTAGTAAAAAAGGTCTCGATTGAGAACGTTTGCGAACTGACATTCCGAATTTTCAGGATCGGTTCACACTGCCACCCATCCGAGCGTAAAACACCTCCATCGACCGGAAGGTATGACTCGTCCAAGGCGCTACTGATCCGCAGCTTGCGGAATTTGCTTAGGCAGCGGCGAAAGATAGAGCTTGCCCAAACGCAACATGATTGCCTCCAGTTTTTGGTAGTACTGGGCCTCCGTTAAACTTTTCTTTTGACGACGAAGGGTTTCCAACTCTCGCTCTAATTGATCCCGTTCCTCAATTTGCTCCGACGTTAAACGAGTCGCCTCGTTGCCGGGTGATAGAAAAATTTGATTCGCTCTAATCCCATCAATTTCCTCCCCCACTTTAATCTCCCGGTTGACCTGCACGCCACGATACCACTCAACTGGCGTCCCCAGTCCATCACCATTGTCATCCACCAAAGCATGTTCAGTGGGCAGACGAGAATCCGACTGATAAAACTCCATCGTGCGGCCTGCCGCCACAATGACAGCCTCCAACAACGATGTTCGATTATCTTTATCCAAGTCGATATTTTCTTCCGTAAGTAGTTCGGCCAGATATCTACCAAAATGAGCAAAACTCATCTCATAACCACTTTTAGTGGACGTGATCACGATTCGATTTGGACCCGTTAGCTCAGTAATAAATGGCGCACTGCTGGCCGCATTATTAATCACCACCGTTGTTTTTGTGCGATCCTTAAGCCAGCTACCCAGTTCCTTAGCCGACACGTCCTCGCCTTGCAGGTTGAATTTGGCGGTTTGGCCATCAAAGGTGCCGTGCCCGATAAGCACCACCCAAAGTTCGTCGACATCGACAGCGGCCCGTAGATGGTCCTGCAATTGTTGCCGACTGGATGGCGAGCCATCGGACCGCTCAACCATCTGAGTACGCATGCCAGCCGCTTTTGCGGCAGCTCGCCATTGCTCGACGGTCTCAGAAAACAGCCGTTGATAATCGGCATTGCCATCTACCCCCCGCACCAGAATCAGATAACGCTGGGCGGTATCTTCGGGTGCTTGATCAGTAGTGGATTGCCCAGTCAGAAGTTGACAAGAGAACAACACTATCATCAGGGTTAATAAGGAGATACGCATTCGTCGGTGACACCCATCTTTGAAAATCGACCGCTTCCGCCATTTCTTAAAAGCGTCTGTTGTGGATAACGTCATCACGGTAAACCTTTCCAACGCCGCAAGCCCCATTCGGAAACTAACAGTCCCAAGGCCAAAAGAAATATCCAGCCGTTATGCCACCAAGGGATGAGTTTCGTATCCATTATCGGGGCCATTTTTTTCGGCAATTGCTTCACAAGACGGTCAACCTCATCCAATTCAATGACCTCGCCGCCAGTATCCTTGGCGATCTGTTCCAACAGTTTCCGATCAGGAACCAAGCTCTCAAATTCTTCGTTTGCGGGTTCGCTCACCCATCCGTTTTGATCACTTCCGATAACCGATCCATCACTCGCCTTGGCATCGACCTGCACTCGATAGGGGCCGCTTTGACGGGGAACATAAGTCACACCGAACAACCCCGCCCCTTCATCCAAAGGTTGAGCGTCCAGTAAAACATCGGTGCCATCCGGTCTCTGGATTTTAAATTTCACGTTGGCGTTATCCAGCGGTTCAAACGCTTCGTTCAAAACCGTAGCACTGAGTTGTACGGAGAGATTGGCATCGGCATTATTCTCAACATCGACTTCCACTCGCCCGGGGACGTCGGCGATTAACCACCTCAACATTTGTCTCCATGACTTCAGCATATCGTCATTGCCGGAAGTATTTTGGAAGTGCCACCGCCAAAAATCTCCGATCAGCAGAGCAGCCGAACGCCCCTTGCCGGAGCGTTGGGCAACCAAGGCATTTAAGCGGTCTCCCGTCTCCGCCTCCACCGTCGCTAACACACTTGCACCTGGTTTGATGGAACGTACCGCATTGATGGTGCTAAATACCGGCATCTCGCTTAGCCGAACTTCTTCTTCGTCTCGCGTATCTTCCAACCGCACCCATGGTTGCAACCAACCTTCCCGTGTCAGTACCAAATTCCACGAAACATTTCTTGGTTTCCCCAGCCGCTGATCCAGATAAACCGGTAGAAGCTCGCCGATCGGTGTGCGATCGTATTTCCCTTCGAAGAAGGTCTCCTGGCCTCCCAACATCAAAAACCCGCCGCCGCGTGCCGTGACGAATTGGTTGATGAGGTCTTTTTGATCTTCTGTAAAAAAACCTGATTCAACGTCATCCAAGATAATTGCTTGATATTTAAAGAGTTCCTCTGCGGTCTTCGGAAATCCATCGCGTAAGTTATTCTCGCTGCCGACTCCCACACGCATCAAAACGGGCTCGTCATACCGTTCCGCTTCTTCGTCGGATTCGTTACCAAAGCCTCGAAACAAGGGATTGGTCGTTTCATTTTGATGACTTCGGAAGGTGAACTTCGGCTCTTCGCGGGCGATACGGATCAATCCAGTGAGGTCAATTTCATCATCCGCTTGCATGGCCCGTCGAAGAAATTTGAAATCCCAGTTGGGGCGACCCGCCACATAGAGGATTCGGTAAGGCCCCCGATTCCGATCGACCATGATCGTCCGCTCGTTGTTAATCATCGTGGCCTCCCCTGAATATTCAGGGTCATCGAAGGCCACCATTTGCGATTCTTCCGCCACACGCAAACGATAAACGCTGATGCCTGGTTCTTCCGGTCTGACCTTAAAGCGAATCACAGATGTATTACGGTCCTCATCACTACGCACCGTCTTTTCAGAGACCAGCTCACCCGCTTCATTCAGCAATTGAGCTTTGAAGGAATCGCCAGCAAAACCATTTGACGTCAGTTCAGCCGCAATGGTTATGGGGGCAGCTTCAAAATTGGTTTGGCTGACGGAAAAGCGGGAAATGCTGATGTCTGCTTCCGGCTTTTCTTCGCCTACCACCACGGGATAGACCGGTGGCATGGCGTTCCAGTCTATTGATTGGTTTTGCAAGTCAGTAGCATTACCGTCCGTGAATAATAAAACTCCGGCCACCGGTTGCCCACGATACCGTCGTTCCAACGATCCCAGGGCACTTATGATCGAGGTCCCGATTCCATCCGCTTGGTACTCCGAATAGTCATCCGATTTCACTTGCCGCGCGAACGAAAACTTTCGCAGTTCAAAAGCCTGATCCAAACTTTCCTGCCATGCGGTATCACTAACCAAACGTTGTCGTAAACGGTCGGCTCGGGAAAGTTTGGAACTGACATCTCGCACTTGCAAGGATTGGCTGGTATCCGCTAACACCAAAAACAGATTGGCGCCTTGGCGGGGTACTTCCGTCGTCTGCACGGGTTCCAATAAACAGATACCAAGCAAAACAACGCCCGCGGCTTTCAAGCCCGCACAGGTCATACGCACAGGCCATGAAGCAGGACACCGCGCGTATGTCCACACCAACGTGAATAGCATCAAGCCCAGTAAAGCCAACACCGTTGGCCACCATTCGGGTGAAGAAAACATGTCGCGAAAAATCATTTCCCTCGCCCCAGTTTCTCAAAGTAACTTTGAACACCACTCTCAAACTCGGCTGGCACGGGATCCCTATCCACGGGCACCATCGATTTATCACCGCTCCGGCGAATCAATTCCTCTTGAACTCGATCCTGAAGTTGTACCATTGGTTCTATCACTTTCAGTCGAATCAACTCCCAATTAGGCGCACCGGAACCTTCTTTATATTCACGACGGATGGCCCTCGCATCCTCACGAATTCGGGCTGCCTCTCCGCGCAATTCGGGGTCAGCCACCATCTCTTCCACGTCTCGCATGCGATCAGACCAGTCCATAAAATCGTCACCCGTAAGCGGGTTGTTCCAAGACTCTTCCCCATAATTGATCTGCGGGTTGGCCCCCTGCCTTCCCCGCTGATTCTGACCGTCTTGCCCTCTTAACGAGGGGGGGGTATTTGAACCTGAGCGATCGGCAGCAGTTCCTCCAGCACGCTGAGAATCCTCCGCCGGTGTGTCCCCTGCTGCCTCCCCAGAACCCTCGCCTGCCTCGCCTGCTTCTTCCGCCGCTGCTTGGCCTGCTTGGGCGTCCTCATCGTTCGGAGGGGTATCCGCATCCCCCCGACCGCCTGAATTCTCTGGCGTGCGATCGGACTGTGGTTCCTCACCTCGATTGGCTAGTCCGGACGGCTCCCCAGCTGCAGAGTTCTCCGTTTCCGCATTTTGAGAGCTGCTGTTGGGCGGTTCTGGATTGGCTCGCTCCCGCTCCTGCTCGACAGCATCCACCAATCTTTCTATTTCCCGATTGGCACGTCGCAAAGCATCGGTTTCATCACCGAGGATGGATTCCGCTGCCTCGTCGATGTCTTCCCTCAGGCGTTGGATCCCTCTGGCCGCTCGGCGCTGCTCGCGCTGAGCGTCGTCTACGAAACCCCGTCTTAGTGACTGCCGTGTCGAGTCGATGGCCTCGGAGGGAGATTCCTGTTGGGTACGGCGATAAGCGTCGTAGAGTTTCTCTGCCAGGATCGGTTCAAACTCCTCTGCTTGTTCGATCGTTTCACGAATATCTTCTCGTAGGTTCTCCACCTTTGTCGACTGTTCCGAAAGTCGCTCCTGAAGATCATCCTCAGGTGGTTCATCGGACAGTCTTTTCTCCGGTGCTACCTGCTCATCCTCAGCCTTTTCAATTTCACGAGCAATATCCTGTTGCTCCTTTTCAATGTCACGTGCCTCGTTTCGCAGACGTTGGACCTGTTCATCAAATTGACCGGCTGATCGATTTTGAAACTCATCTCGCAACTCCTCCATATTCCGCAGGGCACGCGTTCCTTCAGCCGCTGCGCGAGTCACATCCCCTTCCTGCAGGGCATCACTTGATTGCCGAGCACTTTCTCTTGCTTGCTCCAACTGCTCGGACTGCTCGCTCATTTCTCGTTGATTTTCCGGGCTCTCCATCCTCTCTTGCAGTTCTTCTGTATCACGAAGAATCTGTTGTTGCTCCTCGCGAAGTCGCTTCAATCGCTCTTCAATATCTTCGCGTTCTTCATTCGTCTCAGCTTCTTCCAGTGCGGACTGCAATTCTTTGATGCGTTCATTCAAGTCATTTTGACGCCTCGCCAACTCTCTCAAACGACTCAAAACTTGCCGGTTTTCCCGGTCCTCATCCGTTTCATTACGTTCTTCCGCCGTCTGTTCTTCCGCGTAGCGATTCTCGTCATTTTCCAGCTGCAACTGCTGCATCTGTTGACGTTGTTGACTGTTGCCGCCACCACCGCTTTGCTGTTGTTGTTGTTGCTGATTTTGCACCACGTCGGATTCCAGAGATCGCAGTTCCAGTAGCGCTTGATCGGCTTTTTGGGCTGCCAAGAGTGCTTTTGGCAAAGAGCCACTGGCTTTGGTGTCAAAAGCGGTTTGCAGGTGGCCTACAGTTTCTTGCATATACCCCCGAGCTTTCGCCAAGGTCGATTGCTGATCAGCACCTTCCGCCATAGCCGCTTGCTGATCCAACATATCGATCGCTGAGTTTTGCGATTCAGCAATTACAGCGACATCGCCGACAAAGGTCTCCGTGACCGTTTCAAAAATTTCCCGACGAGCCAGGTTCCAAATGGCGTAGACGATATTTCGCTGCAACTCGGCCAGTTCCATTTGTGGTCCACCTTGGTCTCCCTGACCACCTTGCCCGCCTTGATTTCCTTGTCCGGACGGATTTTGTTGGCCTTGGCGAAAGATGGACTCAAAATCCCGGACGGTGACGAGGTGAATATCTCCGAGTGTGCGACGCACCTGCCCACTCGCGTCTTGATCTTCTGCCCAAAAATAGAATGTGAGAAGTTGATTCGGCTGTGCGTTAAGCTCTTCGAATGACAGGATGAAGTCGGCCTGCTCCCGTTGCTTTCCGGCAATATCCGTGCCCAGCGTAATTTCCTGTTCCTCTTCGCCCACCATGGCGTAGGTGACTCCGGTTTTAAGTAAACCAAAGTCATCCCAGAAGGTGGCTGATAAGGTCAGCTCTTCAACGGGTGATACTTCCGCGTCGGCCGCTGGGCTCAGCTGTTTGATTTCCGGCGGTTCATTACCGGTCACTTGAACCGATAGAGTCGGAGGGGAACGATTCTCTCGCTCGTCCGCATCCACCAATTCCAACTGAAACCGCTGGGAACGTTGCAGCGTCATTTCTGCCAAATACTGGTTGGGGTCATCCGAGCTGGGAAGCAAGCTTACTTGTTGGCCGTCTTTCGCTATGAGACGTCCCGACTCAATGGGTTTGTTAAGCGTAAAAATCCAAGTTACTCGCGTACCAGACACCCCTGAAATTCGTCTTACATCCTGTACTAGCTTGGATTCTTTCTGCGTGTATTGAGGAAACTCCAATTGCGCATCCGCCCGCACCAGCTTGGGAAACTCAAAAACCGTCACTTGGAAAGGCTCGGTGTCCTCGCCATTGCAGCGAATCCAATAAGTCAAAGGACCCTTTACCGATCCAATGCGTGCGCCAAAAACGGGATCGCCAAGTGATTTATTCATGGCTTGAGTTTTGGTTTCGCCTTGTTCGTCTGCCATGACCAACTGAGCGTCCGTTGGCAATTGTTGCGCACCAAATTTCGCCAGTACCATCAGGCTGGAAAATCTCTCGACTTCGATATCCCCCGGCTCGACAACGAACTCACCAAACTGATCATTGGCGACCCATTCACCGGCCGCGGCAGCCGATCCGTAGGATGAATTCCCAGGGAAGGGACTGAGGAAATTACCGAGCACGGTAACTCCGAATGCCATTAGACCGACGGCCGCCAACATCGGAAGTGCCAACATCTGCCACTGCGGAATTACTTTGGCCCAAGAATTTTGGTAACCGTGATAAACCGCTTTGCGGACTACCTCTTGCTGCAAAAACCCTAAGCTTCCATGTACCGTACGGGGATGCTGTTCGACAGCTGTTACCAAGGATGCATCTAAATCTGGGAAGCGGCGTTCAATCTGTAGTGCCGTTCGCTCGTGCTCACTTTCACCGTTGGACCGCAACACAAATGCCAACCCGATTACGGTCGCGAGTAACTTGGTAGCCAGCAACACTGGGACGACGAGGGGGGAGTAATAAATACCCTCGATTTTCAACCACCAAAACAGCAGTCCCACACAGGTCGCGACACTCCAAATGACAGCCAGCGTTAGAAACAGGCGGCGCAATTGAAACCGTCGAGTGATCGGCATCAAACGATGGTTAAGTGCGGAATCAATCATGCTGCGGCCTCGTTGATTATCGTTGTTTGGGAACTTCTACCTGCCACGAGCGTTTCGACGACCAACAATCCCATCACTGCCAATAAAAGCCATTTCCAGATCCGCTGGCGCTGTTCCAATTGGCGGTCTTTCAGTTTTTGCAGCGACCCGACCAACTCTTCTCTTGAGGGTTGTTGACCCACACGGACGTCAAAGGACTCAAGACGATCGGAGTCCACCGCAGCCGTTTGGCTTTCTGTGGGATCCAAATTGACGGCGGCCAGAAATTCGCGTTCGCCATTCCGAAATTGATAGATTCCTGGCTGTTCAAAAATTGGGCGATTCCCCGTACCTGACAACAACTCCAGTTTGCGGCCCTGTGGATCTTCCACCTGCCAACCTTGCTCATCGTCGGGCACTTGCATCGGATCCCCCACCAGATATGAGGCAGACATCTGCTTGGTGCGATCCGTCATACCCAAGAGGCTCGTAATCAGGGGTACAAATTTGGTTGACATCGCCAACTGACTATCGGCGGGCCGCCAAGAGGAAGCCATGCCAATCACCAGACCATCTCCCCGAGGGGTTTGCCAAAGGGCCAATGAGTCATCATCAAACCGAGCCACAACCTGGGTTTCTTGTGCAGTCTCGTCCAGCACCAATTCCAGGCGATTCCAAAACCGGATATTCGTAAAATCGTTGAAACGAGGCCCAGAGAGCGCTTGGAAAAGCGGGTGGGCAAAATCAATCTCCCCAAACATTAAATACTCATCCTCGGGGATCTCCGATTCTCCTTTACGGAATGTTGGTAAGAGCGACTGCATCGAATCCAGGCCTTCTTGGTCGGTCAAGATAGTCAGTAACAGCCCACCATCCTGCACCCATTGATCGAGTTTTTCGGCCACCGGTGCAGAAATCGCTGCGGTGACCACGGCCAAACGGGGAGTTATCCCGTCGACCCAAGGTTGGGTTTCCGTCGGCGAATATTGATCGACACGCACGACGCGTGATTTCGATTTTGGAATCACGCGGTCAAGAAAGAAAACACTGCCTGTGGCATCATCCTTGAGATCATTCCCGAAATAGGCAATCGGGATTTCCTGTGTGGAGGGTAGGGTTACGAAATATTGATTGTCAAAATCGCACTGATCGCCGGTCATGACCAAAGCCTCTGCTGTATCCGTCAGCGGATCTGGAACCCGTAATAGTTGACTGGTTCCCGGCGGCACATAAAAAGTCGTTGTCGAAGCTTCGTCTTTTTTTCCAGCCGCATTCTGCCAAGTCACTTGGAACGTCTCCGTCTCTGAGTCCTCCGCGTTCGTGACACGCACGCGTCGCCCAGCATCTAACGCCGTCGTGGATTGCTCCGGTAGTACGCGAGCGAACGCGTTACTGGAAGAACTCGGCATGACTTTGCACAATTCCACCCTGACATCTTCGGGCCACACATAAGTCTGCAAACCGCCGAGGTCCGCTCCCTGCTGCATATCGCTAATCAAAACAATTTGCAAACCGGTTTCGGAACGACGACTCTCATCCAACTCAGAAACAAAGTCGGCTGTGGAAGCCAACGCGTTTCCCAGATCCGTCTGGAACCAAGTTGGGCTGAGCAGGGCGAACTGGTCGTTCACCATGCGTTTACGACTCGCCAAATCCACCACATCGGCCTCGGAAAATCCGACATGGGTTTGCAACTGCTGATTAAAGGTGAACAACGCAACATCATCACCCGGCTCTAAATCAGCGAGTGTTTTATCTAGTGCTTGGCGGACCTCATCCCAAACGCCGTCACGTCGCATACTGGAACTTGTGTCGATCAGCACGGCCACGCGATTACCGGGGAGGTCGTTCACGAAGATTTCGCCACCCGTGCGTACAAAAGGTCGCATAAATGCGGCCACCAACAACAGAATTACCAAGCTCCTGAGCAGCAACAGCAACCAGTTATCAATGCGATTACGTTTCGTAATCCGCGGAGGCGATTGCCGCAAGAACATCAGTGATCCGAAGGGTTGGGAACCCTTGGGGGTTGGCCTCACAAGATGAAAGACAATCGGTAGAGCGATAGTCAACGCACCTAACGCAAAAACCCATGCTAAAAAACTCACGCCCGCCCTCCTGACGCCGGCGGCGAAAGATTAGACCGACGATGGCCAGGTGTTTGCATTCGGGAACGATTTTTCACGTAATCCAAAAGTGCTTCATCTAATGGTCGATCAGTTTGCATGACCTGTAAATCTACGCCTTGCTGGTTGCATAACTCGCTCAGCTGTTGTGAGTGTTGTTGAAATTTATCCAGATAGTTTTTACGCACCGAAACGGGGTCGACAAATAATCGCTTGCCGCTTTCCATATCTTCGAACATCTTGGCATCTGAGAACTCAAAATTCACTTCGGCAGGATCCAATATCCGCCAAACCAAGACCTCATGGCCCTGTGAGCGGAGGTAACCAAGCTGTTGCTGTAAATCATCGATTGGCGCTAATAAGTCGGATGCCAGAACCACCAAACCACGTCGTTGTGCCAAACGTGAAATTTGTTGCAACGGCGGCGCCAAGTCGGTGCGTTTTCCTGCTGTGGCTCGTTCCAAACCGAGCATCACACGTCGCAAATGACCCGGTCGGTAACGCGGTGGTAGGTACTCGCCAATGGTTTCATCGAATGTCAAAAGCCCTACCGCATCTCGTTGCAGTGACAGGTAATACCCTAGCGTCGCAAGAGCCGTTCGTGCGTAATCAGCCTTGCTAAAACCCAGTGAACCGAACTCCATGGAGGCGCTTAGATCGGCAACGAGATAGCAACGCAGGTTGGTCTCATCTTCAAAGCGTTTGATGTAATAACGATCCTGCCGCGCGAACAACTTCCAATCCAAGTAACGAACATCATCACCCGGGCTATACTGCCGATAATCCGTGAACTCAACGGAAAATCCATGCCAAGGACTGCGGTGAATTCCGTTTAAGAAACCATCCACTACACTCTTGGCTCGCAACTCCAAATTACGAATCTTCATCAAGCTTTGGGGATCAATCGAAACTCGAGACGCAGCTTGCCCGGCGACTGTGGATGCCTCCACAGCAGTCGTTTGAGGAGCTCGGAAAATACGTTTAAGGATCGACATGGCAATTAGGGATTAGCGACCTTCTCGACCAATTTGGCGACAATGTCATCCACCGAAATCCCCTCGGCCTCGGCTCGATAGCTTGGTAACACGCGGTGCCGCAGGACCGGCAGCACTAACGCAGTGATATCTTCCTGCATCACATTCGGTCTCCCTGAAATGACCGCTCGTGCTTTTGCGCCAAGAATGAGATTCTGAGCAGCTCTTGTCCCCGCCCCCCAACTCACCCACTGATTGATAAAATCTAGCGAGTTCGGACGATTGGGTCGGCTGGCACTAGCCAAACGGACAGCGTAACGAACCAATTCTTCGGCAACCGGCACTCGGCGAACCACTTCGTGAAAGCGAATGACATCTTCCCCACCGTACAGTTTCTCGATCTTCTCAACGGCGCCCGCAGTGGTTCGTCGCACCACCTCCACTTCGTCATCCTCAGGCAAATAGTCAATATGCACGTTAAACATAAACCGATCTAACTGGGCCTCTGGCAGGGGGTACGTGCCTTCCATTTCGATCGGGTTTTGAGTCGCCAGCACAAAAAACGGCTCCTCCAGCGGATAACGTGTGCCAGCTGCCGTAACTTGATGCTCTTGCATTGCCTCCAGCAACGCGGCCTGGGTTTTCGGCGGCGTTCGGTTGATTTCATCGGCCAGAATCACGTTGGCAAAGACAGGGCCTTTGACGAATTGTAAGCGTCTTCGACCATCAGAAGATTCTTCTAAGATTTCGGTTCCGGTGATGTCTGCCGGCATAAGATCTGGTGTGAATTGAATCCGTTGAAATTTCAGATCAAAAATATCGGCGATGGATTGCACGAGCAGTGTCTTGGCCAAACCCGGGGCCCCGGTGATCAAACAATGGCCGCCGGCAAACAGACTGATTAACAGCTGCTCCACCACATCCTGTTGACCGACAATGACTCGAGAGAGTTGCTCGCGTATTTTCTCGCGACTCTCACGCAACTGGTTAACGGCTTTCTCTTCCAGTTCGTATTGTTCAAGGCTATTGGACACGCAGGGTCCTCCAAAGTGTTGGCTTTAATTTTCGGTGCTCGAAGTCATCAACTCAAGTTTTATCTATATTCGTGGACGTTACAAAGAGGCGAGAAAGATACTGTTGCACAAAATGGCATCCTCATCTCTTCTTCACGACTCACCGCAACTTCTTCTTGTGACATGTCAATATCTTTAGGCGTTTCATAAACTCGTTCAGTTCGTCAGTGCGTACATGACGATATTGATTCCCAAGGGGTAGGCAAATTTCTCGGAGTAGAGGTTGAAGTACTCCAAGCTTTGTCCCTCTCGCTCCCAACCATCGCCCAGATCGGTGTTGTGGCAAATCATGACAACCACTCGACCATCGTCATCGAGAATGGCGCGGTAGTTGGCGTGAGGCGCATCCCACCGGTCACTGGTGTAACCCATATTAAAATGGCCGATACTGGGTATCTGGGGTTTCTCCTTGACCTGATAGATGAGATTAAAAATGGGGTGCTCAAGGGGCAAATCGACAATTTCGCGGTTTGGAAAGACGCGTTTCATTTCACTTTCAAAAACCTGCCATTCACGTTCCCCCCAAAAATCATCGACCATCACAAAACCACCTCGCTCGATGTACTGCCGAAAGCCCTCGACCTCTGCGACTTGCAAACGCATCAGACCAGGCTCGATCAAGTAAACGAAGGGATAATTAAAAATCGATGAGTCACTAAATGAGACAATCGTGGGAACAGGGTTCACTTCCAAAGAGGTTAGCTCCTTGAGTCGCAGCGAAAGATTGCGATCGCTCTCCGGATAATCAACCGACCATTGAGGTTGCCCCCACTGTTGACCAGCGGACGTATATTTGACGCGCGCAAATGTAAAAACGTCGTTTTTAAAATCTTTGTTTTCAGTCCACAGCGGAGCCATGTTCATCCGTGGTGCGCGACCGGAACGGAATCGGTAACTCCGCCGGTTGCCCCATTCCTGAAACGCCAGCAAGCCTCCGGCAGAGGTCGTCAACAATAAAAGTACGACGAGAATTGTTTTACGGGATAACACTTACGGGTCCTCTTCGACAAGATTTTTCGACTGGGCCGGTTCCACTTTAGATCCCGCGTCAATGTTTGGAGCTCCACCGGCATTACTTTCATTCAAATCTTGAAGTAACTGATGGGCTTTTCGGTACCGTGGCGCTTGCTCAAGACATTTGAGAATCTGCCTCCGTGCTTGCTCCACTTCCCCACTCTTTTGCAAGGCTAGGGCGTACCTATAAAACGTCTCGGCAGGATCAAACGGATCCATCAACGTCAATGCTTTCAGGGAGCGGGTCGCTGCGGCGTAGTCACCGGTACTCTCGGCTGCTTCGGCAAAGGCTCGATGGGGAGCAGGAATCAGAGGATTCAGGGCCAACCAACGCTGCGCCTGAAGTGCCACGACATCCCAATTCTGAGCCTCGAAAGCTAATTCGATTAACCGTTCATAAACTTGGCTGTCACCCGATTTTAATCGCGAAGCTTCTTGGAGTGCTTTGTATTCTGCCTCGTCATCATTTTCGGCTCGTGCGATTCCGGCCAACATCGACCACGCATCATTACCGCCGCGATATCCTGGGTAGATCTCGATAAACCGCTGCAAACATTTCTTGGCTTCGTCCCATCGCTCCGCTTTAATCAACAGTGCAGCCTCCGCTCTCAAGCCGTAGACATTATCGGGGTGATCTAAGTTCCAAGCTTGCCATTCCTCGATGGTGGAATCGCCAGACATTTCTTCGGGCTTGCTCCAGTCGGCCTCCGCGGCTAGTTCTTCCGCCCGTTGCGTGGCAAACGCAAAGAATTCTCGGTCCAGCAAACGAACGTCCCCCGTGTAGCGACTTAGCACCTCATTGATCGGCATCCCCAGGTTTAAGTCTACGAGTATTTTATTCAGTGTGCTGATGCCATAAGTTTCCACGAGGTAATCGATTACTAACGACGATTGGAAGTAAGCAAATTGGAGATCGTCACCTGAATCCGGTTTTACGAAAGCAGAGCTCAGCTCACTGACCGGCGTCATTTTCCCGTCCAAAATCCGTTCCCGCCAAGCAGGTGACATGACTTGGCCCCAAGAAGGATCTCGCTGCCGCTCCTCATAAACCGAAATTCCTTCGCTCAGCCAACGCGGCATTTTATTGCCGGTTTTTTGTAGCGTCACCACATGACAGAATTCGTGCCAAAGGACGGATTTCCAATTACTGCCGCTGCGTACCTGACTTTTGGGGCTGTTCATCGTGATCACTCGCCCAAAACAAACACCTAGGTAACCGGCGCCCCCGGGCATGCCGAAAGTTCGGATAGCAAAGTCCTGCTGATTGGGAAAGATTTCCACGAAAATGGGTTCCGCGACTTTCATTTGATACTTTTCGCACAACTCGTTTTTGGCTTCCGATAGCAGATCCAAAACCATCTCACCATATAAATCCGATTCGGCGGGCTCCATGCGGACAATGAATCCATCGCGTTCCAAAACCGAATAATCAGCAACCGTCTTCCCCAAGGTGACAAGATTGTAAGCCACCACGTTGTAGCCGTCGTCTTGGTAAACCTCATCTGCCAATCGCCAACCTTCTTCATCGTTCCCCAACCGCAACAGGTCATTCGCCAACTGCACTTTTGCCGGTAGATACTTTGCATCGTAAGTGAGGGCGCGCCTTTGCATTTTAGCGCCCTCAGCAAACCGATAGCGCTGTGACAGTTTTTTACCAATCAAGTAATCAACTTGCGGGTTTCCCTGCCACACCGAGAAGGCCTGTTTTCTTGCCGCCGCCTCTTGATCAGGATCGTTTTGAATGTGCGCCACCACCGCCCGATAAATCCAGGCCGTGACGTCTTGCGGATTGATAGCGTGGATGCGATCAATGAATTGTAATGCTTCATCGTAACGCTCCGAATCGAGCCGATCATTGACAAGGAACTGCAGGCCCGGCACGTAATTTGGGTTGAGCTCCATCGTTCTATTAATGGCCGCACCACTTTTTTCAAAATCACTGGGACGCCAAGACTTGGCTAGTCCCAAAAATCCTGCCGGGTTTTCCGGCTGCAATTCTGTTGCCTTTCGATAATTCTCCTCGGCCAAGGCATAGTCATTTTTCGCCAGCGCTAAGTCACCCATGGCTAGAAACGCAACAGCTTGATCGGGTGCTTTAAGCGCAGCTGGTGTGAGTAATTTATCCAGCACTTCTTTGGCATCCGCACCTTTGAGTAGCTGGTAGCGACCCTGAGTCACTTGATTCCATGCATCACGATAGCGCCATCGGCGGTACTGCAATAACTCGTCCAATTCGACGAGCAGTTCGCGTCCCCGCTGCATGTTGTTATTGAGCTTCCAAACTTCTGAACCGGCCAACCTCAACTGAATACTATTAGGGTTATCTCGTAGTCCTTCTTCCAGCGTTTCTAACGCCTTCTCGTATTCCCCCGTCATCAGCAGACATTCCAGACGCAACAGGTACCAGCGCTCGCCG